>UQFU01000006.1 GCA_900540425.1 uncultured Alphaproteobacteria bacterium | reverse complement strand
GGAGGATCTTGCCGTCATCTGTTATCTGGGAATTTTCAATTCTGTACTGGCATATCTTTCCTGGAACACGGCGCTGTCCAAAATCGGCAACGTCCAAACCAGCATAATCTATTACCTTCTGCCTTTGTTCAGCGGCATAGAAGCTTATGCGGTGTTAAAAGAACAAATATATCCGTCACAGATTATCGGCGGTTTGACCGTCATTGCCGGCATTTACCTCGTCAGCAAACAAGGGCCGGCTCCACACCGCCCCCAAAATGCCACGGAAAAATCATAAAACAGAAGCTATCGCCTTAATAAAACGGCAATAATAAAAAAGTTTGAAAAAAACTAAAAAAAACTCTTGATTATTTATTTTCGCAAGTGTATAAAAACCGATGTAAGCAAGATGGGCGCTTAGCTCAGCTGGAAGAGCATCTCGTTTACACCGAGAGGGTCGGGAGTTCGAACCTCTCAGCGCCCACCAATTAAAACAAAAGACGACCTTTACGGTCGTTTTTTTGTGTTAAAGCTGAGAGGTGAGAACTCCCGAGGAAGGGAGTTCATTCGCCTCCTCTTCCCCCTTTCGCCATTCTCATCCGCACCAGATTTAATTGCTGCGGCGAATTTGTTTGAGCCAATGTTTTTGACATTGATTGAGCCGCGGTCAAACCTTTGCCTGATTCGCCTAAAGAAATATTATTTCCCATACGCAAATTATGAAAAAACACGCTTTTCTCTTTTGCAGACATATCAGAAGTCTTTTCATGCATTTCGGTAAATTTTGCCGGAACATCCATAATTTTTTGAAAATGCAGATTACCTTTATTTTGTTGAACAATTTTATTAATCTCGGTAAGAATCTTTTGATTTCCCCGCATCCTGAGAGCGTCTGACATTTCTTGCAAATCTGCGGATGAGGTTTCGTTCTTATGCATATAATCCACCATTCCTGCCACCATAACATCAGCGTTTCGGTACGCCGAATTTGCCGCTGCCAGCTGCATTTTTGCCTGAATACAAGTATAATCATTCGCAGCCTGAATTTTGGGATTATCACTTTTTTGAGGTTGTTTTGACATCTTTTTCAACAAAGAAATTTCCTTACGCCGCAAAATATTGTGCCTTATCTTACTCATTTTTTTTCGGATTATCTTTCCGCCATTGTTCAGCGCCATAAAACCCGATGCCGGCAAAAATTTCGTCACAGCCCAAAGGCTTCCTTTTTTCCAATCTTTTTCTTCTGAAACATGAGTGTCATTAAAATTATAATCAACAAACGCCTTATACGTCCGAGGAGAATATGCATTGTCCAGCACAAGCCTTTCACAAAGCCCCGATACTTTTTCGGCGTTTAAGGTTCCATCTGGATTAAAATAATCTGCGCGCTGGCCGGCTTTGCGAATAGCCGCCACTTCCTTAATTGCCGCATGTATAACCGGTTTGCAGGCATATAATTTCGCTTTCTCGCCCAAACCTTCATCCAGAACCCCTGCCAACACCCCTTCTGCATTTCGGCTTTCGCCGTGACTTTGCGCATAAAGCGCTTGTTTGGCAAAACCGAACGTGCTTTTTTCACGCAGCATCAGCGCCGTTTGCGCAAAAACATCGGCGTGTACTTCTCGTAAATAGCTTTTATAAGTGTTCCTATCCGCAAGCTTATCCGATTTATTATCACGCTCATCCAATCCTTTTTCGGATATCGCATACATCTTATCAAGCTTGTCCTCATCAAACAAATTTTCTTGTTTTTGATACGAGTGAGCCATCTCGTGATATTGGCTATGCGCATCTTCCTTTGAAAAAGTAAAAAACGCCAAGCCGCCATAATTTGTCCCGCCGCCATCTCTTGTGGCGCCACCCACATTGACCACATATTCTCCATTTGGCATTGGACGCAAAACCCCACGCTCAAGCAGCCTTTCCTCGGCTTCGTTTGCCGTTATGTTTTGCGCTTTGCTGACCCCGTCAATAACTTTTTGATAATCATAATGCAGCTCGTTGTCCACTTTTGAATGATGAATCTCATCATACGAAAACACCGCCGTTCCCGTCTCTTTAGACATCGCCGCTATATCCTGCTCAATGCTGGCAATTTTCGGCTGTTTCCGAAACATCACAAATTTCCTCCTTTATTATAGTAACATATTTCTGCAAATAATACAAGACAAAAGCTCTTGTCGCTTTTTCTCTTGCAAAAAACGGAGAATAATAATAAAACTAAAGCAAATGTAATCATAAATCAAACAAGAGAAATGCCATGTCAGAAAAGTTTTACATTACCACTCCGATTTACTATCCCTCCGGCTCCCCGCATATCGGGCATTGTTACACCACCGTCGCCTGCGATGCCATGGCCCGCTACAAACGCGCCAGAGGCTTTGATGTCTTGTTTCTGACCGGAACCGATGAGCACGGCCAAAAAATCGAAGACAAAGCCCAGGCTGCCGGCCTTACCCCGCAGGAATATACAGACCGTGTGGTCGCCGAATTCAAAAAACTCTGGAAATACATCAACATTTCTTATGACCGTTTTGTTCGCACCACCGACGACTATCATGTCAAAACCGTGCAAGACGTCTTCAAAACCTTGTACGATAAAGGCTACATTTACAAAGGCGAATACAGCGGCAAATATTGCAAACCCTGTGAAAGTTTCTGGACCGATTCTCAACTTGTGGACGGCAAATGTCCCGACTGCGGACGCGAAGTGGTAGAAGCAAAAGAAGAGGCCTATTTCTTCAAACTTTCGGCTTTCTCCGACAAGCTGCAAAACCTGCTCGAAAATTCAAGCTTCCTGGAACCCCGTACCCGCGTTAATGAAATGGTCAACAACTTTATCAAAGCCGGGCTTGAAGACCTTTGCGTTTCCCGCACCAGTTTCAAATGGGGCGTTCCCGTCAGCTTTGACGACAAACATGTCGTCTATGTCTGGATTGACGCTTTGTCAAACTACATCTCCGCCCTCGGCTACCATAACGATACTTATAGCGATTTTGAAAAATACTGGCCGGCGGACGTTCATGTTATGGCCAAGGAAATTGTCCGTTTTCATGCCCTGATCTGGCCGGCAATCCTGATGGCTCTGGACTTACCCCTGCCCAAAAAGATTTACGGCCACGGCTGGATTACTTTTGGGGACAAAAAAATGAGCAAATCGCTCGGCAATGTTGTCGACCCGTTTGTCCTGGGCGAACGCTACGGCGTTGATGCCCTGCGTTATGAAATCATGCGGGAAATGCCGTTCAACGGCGACAGCACCTTTGTCGCCGAACAATTTTTGCAGCGGATCAACACCGACCTGGCCAACAACCTTGGCAATCTGGTTTCCCGCAGCGTTTCAATGGTCAAAAAATATTTCAACGGCACCTTGCCGGCCGAACGCGAAACCGCTGCTGTTGATGAAGAACTAGCCAAATTGGCAGCTTCCCTGCCCGCCAGCGTTGAGCAAAAAATGGACAGCCTACATTTTAGCGATGCTTTGGCCGATATTTTTGAGCTGATTTCGCGCGCCAACAAATATATTGACGAAACAACGCCCTGGGCCTTAGCCAAAGACGAGAGCCAGAAAACACGCTTGGCTACGGTTTTGTATAATCTGCTGGAAAGCATCCGCATCAGCAGTATTATGCTTGAACCTTTCATGCCGCAGACTATGCCCGAAATCTGGAAACGCATCGGTGCCGAAGCAGAAGAAACCTCTTGGGAGAGTATCCACCAATTCGGCGGCCTCAAGGCTGATACGACGGTCGGCGAAGGCGCACCGCTTTTCCCCCGGATTAATATCGAAAAAGAACTCGAGGAGCTGGCATCTGTCGCCTGACTGTTGAATATGTAGCAAACAGCTTCATACACAACAAAAAAAATACCCGTTTAGAAAACGGGTATTTTTTTGTTGCCTACCGCCGATTACCATCCCGATAATGCAAATACAAATTGGCGTCTCTCCCCATAAGTACCATATTGCTTTCCGCTCAACGGCACAATACGACGGTCCCTCCCCTGCTGTTCCTTACTGTATTCGGTCATGAGGATGACAGCAGCGTAAGCCGAGATAGTATACATTGTAAGCAACGCAGATTCATGGCACCCAAGCCAAAGCAACAGACTTTTCGCACCTGCTGTGCAGGTCGTGCCTGCGCTCCCTCCGTAAAGAATAAGAGAAAATCAAAAAAAATAACAAAAGGTAAACAAAAAGGCTCCGAAAATCAGAGCCTTTGGTGTCTGAAAACATCTTATAAACAAAAGGACCGGCCGAAACCGATCCTTTACTTATATTAGTTTACAGAGTCTTGAAGAGCCTTACCGGGTTTGAATTTAGCCTGGTTACGGGCCGGAATGTTAATCGGCTTGCCGTTACGAGGATTGCGGCCGGTAGTGGCAGCGCGACGGGTAATGGCAAATGTGCCAAAACCAACCAGACGAACTTCGTCTCCGGATTTCAAAGCGCTGGAAATAGAGTTTACAAATGCATCAACAGCCTTGGCTGAATCAGTTTTTGTCAGACCGGTTTCGCTAGCGATGCTAGAAATGAGTTCATTTTTATTCACTGTGAGGACTCCCTCTAAATATAAGTTATAAACCACTGTGACAGCCCTTTCGAACCTCACAGGAAAATTTAACCGCCAAAAATCGGCAAAGTCAAATAAAATCAACGGTTATAAAGAAAAATATCCACTTTTTTCATAAAAAAAACCGTTTTTCCGCCCCCAAAAGCGACTTATCCCCAGAATCCGCCGCCCTCACCGGCCTCTAAGGCAGGGAAACAGCGATTCTTAAAGCTCTTCCCCAAGATTCGGAAACACAAACACCTCAAAAAAAACAGGTCGCCGACACAACCCGGAAACCTGTTTTTCTGTTTACCAGAAAAAATTACTTTTTCTTCTTCACCGTTTCACAGCGGCAGATTTTTTCAAGCGGCTTGACCTTGCCGTTTAAGGCGATGTCAATAACCTCCCGAACCTCCGACACCGGAATAATCTTCATGCCGGCCTTGACATTATCGGGGATTTCTTCCAAATCTTTTTCATTGTCTTTGGGAATAATCACCGTCTTAATCCCCCCGCGCAACGCCGAAAGCAGTTTTTCTTTCAGGCCGCCGATTGGCAGTACCCTGCCCTGTAACGTAATTTCTCCGGTCATGGCCACGTCTTTGCGTACCGGAATCTTTGTCAAAACCGAAACCAGCGTCGTATACATGGCAATACCCGCCGAAGGGCCGTCTTTCGGAGTTGCCCCTTCGGGAACATGGACGTGAATATCCGTTTTTTCAAAAATCTCCGGATCAATCCCCAGCTGTTCGGAATGCGACCGCACAACCGAATAAGCCGTTTCTATGGATTCTTTCATCACGTCGCCAAGCTTTCCGGTCTGGGTAATCTTGCCTTTGCCCGGCATATCGACCGCCTCGATAAACAAAATGTCGCCGCCGACTTCCGTCCAGGCCAAACCGGTCGTAACCCCGATATGGTCTTCGGCTTCCGCTTCGCCATAACGGTATTTGATAACGCCCAGATACTTGTCAATGTTCTTTTCAGAAACTTTAACCTTTTTCTCCTTGTTCAGCAAAATCTCCTTAACCGCCTTACGCGCAATCGTCGCCAGTTCGCGCTCCAAATTGCGCACCCCGGCCTCACGGGTATAATAACGGATAATGCTGCGAATAGCATCGTCGGTAATTTCAAGCTCTTTTTCCTTAACCGCATTTTCTTCAAAAATCTTCGGAATCAAATGCCGTTTGGCAATTTCAATCTTTTCGTCCTCGGTATAGCCCGACAAACGGATAACCTCCATACGGTCAAGCAGCGGCCGTGGCATATCCAAAGAATTTGCCGTCGTTACAAACATGACGTCCGAAAGATCATAGTCAACTTCCAGATAATGATCGTTAAACGCCGCATTCTGCTCCGGATCCAAAACCTCCAGCAAAGCCGAACTCGGATCCCCGCGCCAGTCATTGCCCAATTTATCAATTTCATCAAGCAAAAACAACGGATTGGAAGTTGCAGCTTTTTTCATTCCTTTAATAATTTTCCCCGGCATTGACCCTATATACGTCCGCCGGTGGCCGCGGATTTCCGCCTCATCGCGCATACCGCCGAGCGAAGCCCGCACAAAACTGCGCCCTGTTGCCCGGGCTATTGATTTTCCGAGAGAAGTCTTGCCCACGCCCGGAGGGCCGACCAGGCACAAAATCGGGCCTTTGACTTTGTCCGCACGCGACTGTACGGCCAAATATTCAATAATGCGCTCCTTTACTTTTTCCAGACCGTAGTGATCTTTTTCCAAAATTGCCAGCGCCTTGGCCAAATCCTTATTAACCTTGGAACGCTTCTTCCACGGAATATCCAACAGCCAGTCCAGATAGTTGCGCACTACCGTCGCCTCGCTTGACATCGCGCTCATGGTCTTGAGCTTTTTAACCTCAGACAGGGCTTTCTCGCGAGCCTCTTTAGAAAGCTTGGTTTTCTCAATTTTTTTTGTGTATTCGGCAATCTCATTATCTTCGTCGCCGTCGCCGAGTTCTTTCTGAATCGCTTTCATCTGCTCGTTGAGATAATATTCTTTCTGACTTTTCTCCATTTGCTTTTTGACGCGCGACTTAATTTTGTTTTCCACTTCCAAAAGCGTAACTTCCGCATCCATAAAACCGAGAATTTTCTCAAACCGGTCTTTCAGGGTCTCGCCTTCCAGCAATTCTTGCTTGTCGGCAATTTTAAGTGTCAGATGTGAGGCAATCGTATCGGCCAGCTTGCTGTAATCGTCAATCTGATCAACGGCAACCAGCACTTCCGGCGGAATCTTTTTGGATAGTTTGACATATTCCTCAAACTGCGACAACACCGCCCGTACCAGCGCTTCCAGCTCCACATCCGAAGACTTGTCCACTTCCGGCAGAAGAGTCGCATTGGCTTCTAAAAATTCTTCATTTTCAACAAAGCTGTCTATCCGAACCCGCTCCAGCCCCTCAATTAACACTTTGACCGTTCCGTCCGGCAGGCGCAGCAGCTGCAGAACCGTGCCGATCGTTCCCACATGATAAATGTCATCTTCCGTCGGATCTTCAATTCCGGGATCTTTTTGTGTTGCCAAAATGATGTTTTTATCGCTGTCCACGCCTGCCTGCAACGCACGAATAGACTTTTCGCGGCCCACAAATAGCGGAACGACCATTTTCGGATAAACCACAATGTCGCGCAGCGGCAAAACCGGATATGTTTCTTTCTTCTCAGCCATATTTCATCATCCTATCGTCTTCAACAGTTACATAATCATAATATATAAGTAAGGCAGCGCCAATCTGCAACAAGCAGACCTAAACTTTTTTGGCATAAATATATATTAGAGGCAACGATTAAACTTTTTAATCCACAATCCCTGCAAAACGATATTTTTAATATTTGATAACTTGATAAAATCCGTTTGCTTCTCGGGAAATATCGTATATGATAATTGCAAATTAAGTGTATCTGGAGAAATTTCGCAGATGATAAGCAACAAAAAAACTTCTGTTTCCGGAAATGAAATCGCCGTCGACCTCTCGGTTACTCTCGGAACTGCCGACCTGCGCGTGCAACAGCTCCTCAAACTCGGACGCGGCGCCGTTGTTGAGCTTGACCGCGATATTAATGATTATGTTGACATCTACGCCAATGACGTCCTGATCGGACGCGGCGAAGTGGTAATTACCGAAAACGATTCAATCGGCATCGCCGTTACTGAAGTTATTAAAAAGAAACCGGACTGATATGGCAAAATCAAAATTCATTAAACACAGCCTCAAAAAAATTACCAAATCCAAACCCTTTATGGCGCTTATGAGTACAATAATCCATGCTTATGCCCGTCTGGTCTGGAAAACCGGCCGTTGGAAAATCTGCGGGCTTGAAACCATGATTAAAATCTGGAAAAAAGACCAAAGCATTATTCTCATCGGCTGGCACAACCGGGTTCCGATGATGCCGATGCTGATGGAGCATGCCCAAGGCCCGATGAAAGCATTGGTTTCTCTGCACAACGACGGAAGAATGATTGCCGGATTTCTTGAAAAATTCAATATCGGCATTATCAGCGGCTCTTCCAACAACAATGCCAAAGGCGCTGCCGTCAATATCATGCATACCCTGCAGGAAAACACTTCCGTCACCATTATCCCCGACGGCCCCCGCGGCCCGCGAATGAAAATGAGCATGAGCCCGGTTTATTTTGCCGCCAAGACCGGAAAACCGGTTTTTGTCATGACCTACAGCCAAAAGGGCGCCAAAATCATCAGCAAAGCCTGGGACAAAATGCTGGTTCCGGTTCCGTTTTCTGAAGGGATTTACTATATTTCCGAACCGTTTTACGTTCCGCAGGACGCTGACGATCAAACTCTGGAACAATACCGCCGGAAACTGGAAACAATCGCCAATATCCTGACCTGGCAGGCAGACCGTGAAATGGGCCTGCCCCGGATTGAACCGCAGACCGAAGCAAAATCCAAACGCCATAAAAAATAAGGAGCCGCCCCTGATGTTTATCCAAATTTACAATTCTCTGATTCGGATTCTGTACCCTTTGGTCATCAAGCGTTATATCAACAAACGCAAAGAAAACGGCAAAGAGGACGTCGCCCGCTTCCACGAACGCCTCGGCCGTCCGCAAAAACCTCGTGAAAACGGAAAACTAATCTGGATGCACGGCGCGTCGGTCGGAGAGTCGGTTTCAATGCTGCCGCTGATTAACCGCCTGTTGGAGCTTTATCCCGATTTGCAAATCATGGTAACAACCGGCACAGTCACATCGGCCGACCTGATGAGCCGCCGGCTGCCCGAACGCGCCTTTCACCAATATGTCCCCATTGACAATCCGGCCTTTGTCAAACGTTTTCTCAAGCATTGGCACCCGGATCTGGTTTTGTGGTTTGAATCTGAATTCTGGCCGGCGCTGCTCTCCGGAATTAAAAAGCGCAATATTCCGCTGATTTTGGTAAACGGCCGCATATCCAACAAAAGTTTCAAACGCTGGCAGCAATTTGACTACATCAGCAAAGAATTGCTCGGCTTTTTCACGCTCTGCCTCGGACAGTCCGAGGAAGACGCCTACCGTCTGCGGGTATTGGGCGCCAAAGATTCCCTCTGTCTCGGCAATATCAAATACGCCGGTATCAATCCGCCGGTAGACGCGGCCAAACTTGAAGAAATCCGGATACAAATCGGCGAACGCCCCATCTGGGTCGCCAGTTCCACGCATCATGACGAAGAAACCCGCATAGCCCGAATTCACCAAAATCTAAAAAAACAATTTCCAGGTCTGCTTACGCTGATAGCCCCCCGCCACCCGCAGCGCGGCCAGGAAATCCAGGAAAGCATCAATCTTCTCGGCCTCAAAACCGCCCTGCGGTCGGCCGGAGAAAAAATTACTCCCGACACGGACATCTATATTGCCGACACCATCGGCGAACTTGGCATCTGGTACACGCTGGCACCGCTGGTCTTTATCGGCGGATCGTTGATTCCGCATGGCGGACAGAATTTTATGGAACCGTCGCGTTTTCGCGATGCCGTCATCGTCGGACCGCATATGCACAACTTTACCGATGCCATGAATCGTGCCAAAAAAGCCGATGCCGTCATTCAGATTTCCGATACGGAAAAACTCCAGGAAACCGTTGCCCTGCTTCTTGACAACAAAGAGCTGCTTGAAGCCAAACGCAGCTTAGCCTACAACTGGGCAACCGGCGAAGCAAAAGTTCTTGACGGGATTGTCGATAAAGTTAAAGGGTTTCTTTAAATGAAAACGCCAAGATATTGGAAAAACAGAAATATAACTTCCGATTTATTGTTGCCGCTCGGACATCTTTATAACTGCGCAACCCGTTTGCGCCTCAAATTCAAGCCGTCAAAAAAAGTAGACATTCCGGTTATCTGCATCGGTAACCTCACCGCCGGCGGCACCGGAAAAACCCCAGTTGCCGTTTCTGTTGCCGCTTTGTTGCAACAACAGGGAAAAAAACCTTTTTTTGTTTCCAGAGGCTACGGCGGAACCCTAAAAAACATTATCGTCAATGCCCAAAAGCATACTCCCCGCCAATGCGGAGACGAGCCGCTGCTGCTTGCCAGGCAGGCGCCGGTCGTCGTCAATCCCGACCGTTATGCAGGAGCTCTCACCGCTTCGCAAAACGGTGCGGAACTGATCATTATGGATGACGGATTTCAGAATCCCGGATTGTACAAAGACCTGTCTTTTTTGGTATTTGACGGCAGTTTCGGGCTCGGCAACGGCCGCTGCATTCCGGCCGGCCCTCTTCGGGAAGACCTGATTTCCGGGCTCAAACGGGCCGACGCCGCCATCATTATCGGAGCTGACCGTTTCGACCTGCGCAAAAAAATAGACGTTCCCTGCTTCACCGCTTCTGTCAAACCGGTGCCGCTAAACATTAAAAATCCGCATATCATCGCTTTTGCCGGAATTGGCCGCCCGTCCAAATTTTACCGCTCCTTGCGCGAAACCGGCTTTAACCTGCTTAAGACTTTTGATTTTCCGGATCATCACTATTATACCGAAAAAGAGCTTTTCGAACTGATTGGAGAAGCGGAAAAGCTCGGTGCCGATATCTATACAACTTCCAAAGATTTTGTAAAAATACCGTCCGAGCTTCAAAATCATTTCAAGGTTCTGGAAATCGCCATCTGTTGGGACGAGCCCCAAGCTCTTGCCGACTTTATTCTCAAAAGGATTTAATCCGGTTTAAAATCAGCCTGATAACGAACAGTTGCATGAGACCCGTCGCAAAACGGCTTATTCGAGGATTGTCCGCAGCGGCATAAAGTCTGCCGATTACGTATCTGGTAACTTTTGCCGCTTTGGCTCTGTATCCGTATTCCGCCCTTGACATACAGCGGCCCGCTGCATCCCAGGGCCGGGTCTTCCAAGGCTCCGATTTCCCGATCAAGCTCCGGTTCCAAACGCTCTCCGCTCAGATTATTATACATCATCAGACGCCCGGCCGGACAATGAAACGCCTCCCTGATTGCCAATTCATCGCTCTCCTCGTCACCGTTCTGCACCAGATTCCAAATTCTGCCCCTGGCATCGCAAAAGCGGGCATAAGCGCAATATTCTTCATTATCGAGCAAAGTCAGGTTCGGCCCCTCAATCGCCGCCGCATTATCTTCAATCGGAGCAAACGCGGCTGTTTCTTTCCCGTCCCAGTCAAACTTTTCATGAGATCCGTCACAGCACGGCGCATTATGCGATCCGCCGCAACGGCACAATGCCGTCGGATCTTTGTCGCAATGTTTCACGGCTCCCTTCTGATAATCCCACGACGCACCTTCCGCATCAGGAACCATTGTTTCCTGAAAAACCTCAATATTGCCATGAACCAGATACGGCCCCTGCTCCGTAACTTCAATATAAGCATCTTCTTTATTCTGCATTTCCAAAAACCCCTTTTTCAACAGAAAAACAGCCCCAATCCCGGCCGAGGCTGTTTTTTCACATCTGTTTAAGCAAAAATATTTTCGGGAGTATAATCGCCGTAAGCAAAAGCGGAACCGTCCACAAAACGGTGTCCCTTATCCAAAGAAGCTATTTTTTCCATATCGGCATCATCAAGCTGAACGCTTTGAGCGTCAAAATTTTCCTGTATCCGCTCAAAATGGATAGACTTCGGAATTACAATCGCTTCGCGATTCAAAGCCCAGGCCAAAAGGACCTGCGCCGGCGTAACCTTCAGACGGCCGGCAATTTCGGCAATCACCTGATTTTTCAGCAAATCGTCAGCTTCGCTGTTATCATGTTGTGATCCGAGAGGCGAATAAGCCATCAGGGCAATCTCATTCTTCTGGCAAAAATCAATCAACCCGTTTTGCTGCAACAACGGATGATGCTCAACCTGATTAACCGCCGGTACTGTTTCGGCCTTTTCAATAAGTGCCGCCAGCTTTCGGGGACCAAAATTAGAAACGCCGATTGAACGAACCAACCCCTGTTGCTGTGCTTTTTCCATTTCGACCCAAGTCAAATCCAAAGGCATCTCCTCAAGAGAAATCATGTCGGCGTCCTTGGCAGGCATCGACACGCCTTTTTTCTGCGCAACCGGCCAATGCATCAAATACAAATCCAAATACTCAAGCTGCAAATCCTCCAATGTTTTTTTCAAGGCCGGCATCACATCTTCGGAAGCATGGCTGTCATTCCATAATTTTGAGGTAATAAACAGTTGTTCGCGTTTGATGTCCCCTTCGGATACGGCATCATGAATCGCCTGCCCGATTTCCGCCTCGTTCCCGTAAATCGGCGCACAGTCAATCAGCTGATAGCCAAGCTTGATAGCCCAGCGGATCGCCTGATAGACCTCTCCCGGCTGCGACCGCCAGGTTCCGAGGCCGATAACCGGCATCTCATAATCGTTATTAAGCTTTACCGTTTTCATCATTGTCTCCTTTAACTTGCTAAAACACCTCCTCAATATAATCTCTCCGCACCTTCCTTAAAGCCCAGGCTAAATAATTTTATCTGCTTTCGTTTTCTTTGCCCGCAAAATGATTATATAAGCGCTGATTAAGAGGAGGACAAAATGATTGCACAAGCTATTTTCGCAGCCGGATGCTTTTGGGGCGTCCAGCTTGCTTTTGACAACACTCCCGGCGTTGTGTCCACGGAAGCCGGATATGTCGGAGGAAGCGTAGAAAATCCCAGTTACCGCCAGGTCTCAACCGGACAGACCGGACATGCCGAAGCGGTCGAAGTCAGCTTTGATACTGACAAAATCAGCTACCCCGAATTGCTGGACATTTTTTTCAAAATCCACAATCCGACAACCCAAAATCGCCAAGGGCCGGACATCGGCACTCAATACCGCTCCGCCATTTTTTACCTGACTCCGGAACAAAAACAACAAGCCGAAGCCAAAATTGCCGAACTGGAAAGGCAGAAAACTTTCCCTGCCCCCGTTGTCACCGAAATAGCTCCGGCCGGAACCTTCTGGCCGGCAGAAGAATATCATCAAAAATACCTGCAAAAACAGGGAAAAACATCTTGCGGGAGATAAAACATGACCGAAGACGAATGGAAGAAAAAACTAACGCCTGAACAATACCGTATTCTGCGTGAAAAAGGAACCGAAACCGCCTTTTCCGGAAAATACGCCGAATTCGACGAAGACGGCATCTACGTTTGTGCCGGCTGCGGAAATCCGCTGTTTGCCTCCGAACACAAATTTGACTGCGGCTGTGGCTGGCCGAGCTTTGACGAAGCTCTGCCCAACCATGTCAAATTCCGCCCTGACCGCAGTTATGGGCTCAGTCGTACCGAAGTCGTCTGCGCCCGCTGCGAATCCCACCTCGGCCATCTTTTCAAAGACGGACCGACGCCAAGCGGCGAACGTTTCTGTATCAATTCGCTGGCCATGGACTTTGAACCTCAGGAAAATAATTGACAAATTGACACAAATTTTGTAGGCTAAAATTCAAAAATTACAATTAATTCCTATTATTAACTAAAAAAATAAAAAAATGGACACAACAGCTTTTTTTTCAGGAAGTTTTGAAATTCCAACCAACGGCCATATGGCAATCTGGGCAGAACTGCTTAACGGTTTTGACAATCTGGTCATCGGCATCGGCGAAAATCCGAAAAAACAAGAAAACACTAAACTCTTTTCAGCCTTTGACAGTCAAGAAATGATTGAGGAAGCTTTGCAAGATTGGATAACAGCTTACAAGATGCGCGGCATAAACGGCCGAATTTTTTCGACAGCCGAAAAAAATGCCGTCCTCAAATATAAGTCCAATCCCCGATGTATAAAGATTTACCCATATTCGGCTTCATCGGTTCTTGCCGCTAAAAGAGTCAATGCCACCCATTTTGTCCGCAGTGAACGAATCACCGGCGACCACGACAGCGAAATGTCTTTGGCTGCCGCCAACCGCCTGATTGACGAAACTGCCGCCGCCGGCTTATGCTACCTGACTATTCCGCTGCCGCGCGCCGAATTGACTTTCACGTCAACCTCCGCAGCCAAAGACTTTTGCGGAATTAACCAGTTCATCGCCGCCGGAAACCTGGTTTCTCCGTCCGTGCATAACCGCATGATGCAAAAATATCTGGCTCCGGTTTTTATGGAACTCGGATACCACAAAGGTCTTGCAAAAAAGCAATGCGAAGAAACATATTCCCGTTTGGCTAAAAAATACATATCCCGGAAATATCACAATTTTTCTCACATTGCCTATTGTTTGAACTTGCTAGACAACTATCTGCCCGGATATTCCGAAATCAGGCAAAACCTGATGCTGGGATTCTTTTTTCATGATGAATACCAGAATTATGAACCGGAAGCAAAGAACAATAATGCCGAAATACTTTCGGCCCAAAGCTGCGCCGATTTTATTGCCGGCAGCAAGTATAAAAAAACAAACTTTGACTTTCTGGAGTTGATAATCGGACAAAGAAGACCCGAAACTGCTTCAAAAGAAGCCCGGATATTTGCAGACATCGACTATGCCATCCTCGGAGATATGTACAATTATGGCACTTATGCCATGCAAATTCGCCGGGAATATAAGCAGTTCAATGATGACGAATTCCGAAAAGGACGCATTGATTTTATTGAATCTTTGTTGAAGCAGCCGCGAATTTATCAAACGGATTACTTCTACAAGCTTCGGGAAGAAAATGCCCGCATCAACCTTCAACGCGAATTAGGCTGGTGGCTGGTTCAAGAAAAATTTGCCTGACGGCAAAACCCAAAGCCTTCTCTCCCGAGAAGGCTCTTTTTCGTTTCGCCTGTTAAACAGAATTCCCCTCGCCGCAAAGACTTTGCCTGCACGCAAAGCACCTGCAGGTTGCCAACCGCCGACTCTGTCCAGGCCGTTCGTTTATATTCAATTTCTCCAAACATAACAAAACCCGGAAAAATCCGGGTTTTGTTATATGGCGGAAAGTACAGGACTCGAACCTGTGGAACGGAAACCCGTTCACGGATTAGCAATCCGCTGCATTACCACTCTGCCAACTTTCCATCGCAGTACGGAGTTATATGTATATTATCTTTCCCCCTCCGTCAATATATTTTTTCAAATTATCGGCCTTTTTATCAAAAAAATTATCCCCCGGGCCTTCCCCGTTGCTTGACTTTTTCCACTCTTCGGCTATCACCGATAACAGAAGACATTATTATAAATTTCAAAACTATTTTTTATGAAAACTTTATTATTTTTACTTTTGGCCGGAACCGGATTTTCCTGCTCAAGTTATCTTGGCACAACCACCGTCCAGACACCGGTTCAGTCTTTTAATGCCGCAGCATACAACCTTCCGGATTCCTGCGAAGGCTTTACGCCACAAGACTGGATCCGACCCCGAACAGGTGTTCCAAACGGCAAAAACGCTTCTCTTCTCCCTCTCGAAACGCGACAAGACAGGGAAAATCTGATGCTCTTTGCCGACAAAAACGGCCTCGTGGCAATTTTTGTTTTTCTGCTTTCTTGCAGTAAGAAATAATGTTGTCGACAAATGAAGCGTACCTTTTCAGTACGCTTTTTCTTTAATCCAAAACAATATTCATATATGTCATACAGATAAAACCCAAAAACAATGCAAAAGACGCCTTTTCGGTTTTCTTCACCCCGTATGTCTCGGGCAGTATCTCATTAATGACAACAAACAGCAGCGTTCCGCCGGCCATTGCCATTCCTAAAGGGACAATCTTTTCGCTGATTCCCATTGTCACTAACCCCAGAGCCGCCCCCAAAGGCTGCACCAATCCGATTGCCGCCGCGGTCAGCGCCGCCTTAAGGCGCGAACACTTGGCCGCCACCAGAGAAATCGCAATCGTCAGCCCCTCGGGAATATTATGCAAAGCAATCCCCAAAACCAAACTGTCCGGATTCATAAAGTCTTCTGCACTATAGGCCACTCCGACCGCCAATCCTTCGGGAATTTTATGCAGCGTAATTGCAATAATAAACAGCCAAGCCGTCTTAAGGCTGAAATTCATGCCATGATGCCCCATGTTGTTGTGCTCATGCGGCAAAACCTCATTTAATATCCAAACCAGCGCCACCCCGGCAAAAACCGCCCCTGTGTACCAAAATGCCGCCACATGAATATCCGGATCAAAACGGATAATCCGCGACATCGCCGGAGAAAGCAACGAAAAGAAAGCCGCTGCCAACATAACGCCGGCCGCAATATTCAGCAAAAAATTAATATTATCTTGAGAATACCGCTTTTTCAAAAAAATCATAAACCCGCCGATACCGGTCACCAACCCGGCAACCGTCGCCGCCAGCATCCCCTGTACAAATATATTATCCATTTTCAACCCTTCATGCTTTGAATTTTCTTAATAATACGCCGATAAATTTTATTATCAACCTCATCTTGAACATAATCGGAAATTTCATCAAACCCAATCCATTTTACAGCCGTATTCTCATCTGGCTTGTTATGCAACGGTTCTTTCTCGTCGGCTTCCAGCCAATAAGTAACGTTATAATGCAAATGCGCCGACACGAATTGCCCGCGTTTAACATGTTCCGGAACCCATAAAACCTCCAGACTGACCGGCTCCGCCCTTGCCGGACGAACATCGCACAAAGAACTTTCCTCTCGGACTTCCCGAATTGCCACCGGCAAAAGCTCGCATTCGCCGTCGGCATGGCCGCCCAGCCATGCCCAACGGTCCAATATCTTATGATAAGCCATCAGCACTTTATTATGCGCCTGATTCGTCACAAAGGCCGAAACCGAAATATGGCCGGGCAAACACCCCCGTTCATATATCTTATCGCCCACAGCCTGCCAAAACTGTACAAACGATTCTTTATATGCCCTCTCACACTCGTCCCATGGCACATAATCTGCCAAAAATTCCTCAATTCCCGACATTATTTTCCTTTCAATAAATCCACCCCGAGCATAAAACTTTTTGCAAACGGCCACAATGTTTTTTCGGCTTGCCCACAAAAAAAGCGCCGGAATCCCGGCGCCGTTTTAACATTTTGCAATTCCCAAAGAATAAAGAAAAAATTTACCCTCTTCCTCTTTTTCCAAAAATTCATTCATCCAGTCTGCGAAAGGCCATTCCGCAACAAACCGAACAAAGAAAAAACCGCTCCGCATGAGTATCGGATAATCAAATGTCGCCGAAGGATGCCTGACATAAACCTCAGCCCACCAATCGGAACCCAAACGCACCACAACATTCTTAAACTCATCCAGCCACCAGACATCGCTTCCGCATTTACTGGCAAATTCTTTCATTGAAGAATACTTTCGCCGGATTTCCTTAAAAGCCTGTGCAACATCGCTGTTCAAATCCTGTATCCCGGGCAGCTCGTCAATCGCCGTCATTTCCAAACAGTTCAGCAACAACCTGCTGTTTTCCGCAAGGATAATACGAATATTCGCCCAATTCCCGGCAGAAACATTTTTGACCATTTCAGCCAAACCGATTCCTTTTAAATCTCCGGGCAGCTGAATATTCTCATAAGCTTCAATGTTCAACCCCAGAATTTCCTTCCACTCAAGACTTTTTTTCTCAATCCCCGCCGCGAGTTCCGGTGTCATCTGAATTAATTTTATGACCTGCGCCTTCTGTTCTTTGGAAACCCGAAAATCCTCCGAAACAAAACGCAAAACCCAAAATCTCTCGGCTGTCTTATCAAGAAGAATCTCTGTTCCCGCCAGCATCTCGTCCGGCAGCAGAACCTCCACAACCTTAAGCTTCCCGCAAGAACAGGATATAAAAAGGATCTGCGGAAAACTCTCCCAGCAGTATGGTTCGCCTTCTCGAAAAACATTGTAATTCGTTTTCCAAACATTCAGCTGATACTCGTAATTCCGAATAAAATCAGGAAGATGCGAAAAAAGCGGATACTTTTTCAGAGTATTTTGTTCACCGGCCGTAAAATATTTCAAAAACCCGAACATTTCCCATTGAATCCGTCCCGCCCAGCCTTCGCCATAGAAAGAAACGGCACTCTGAAAAATTTCCCTATAACTCAAAACCGGCAAATTGCATATTTGCAGCTTTTCGGCAATATCCCGCTTGCAACGCAAGGATTTCGCCATCAAAGAATTAAGTTTTCTTTCATTCATAATAAAAAATTTTTAATTTAAACAATAATCTTCTAATTGGCCTCAAACTTTAACATCAATATTTTTAAAGTCAAACGAAAAGCCTCCGCCCGGGAGGCTTCACAACGGCTTGCCGTTCTTACACAACCTGTCTGAAAAAACTGCTGCCGGCCATATCTGCATAAGTTTCCCGCCAGACGAGCTTTTGTAAAAGTTCGGATAGTGAGGCAAATAACAAGATTTGAGGGAAAATTTTTTTGAGCGTATATGAAATACGTGACCAAAAATTTCCCCCGACAAACCTGTATTAGTTGCCCTCTAGACGAACTTTTAAGAGTTGGTTGACCGAAGCCGGATTAGCCTTTCCTCCGCTGGCCTTCATAACCTGGCCGACAAACCACCCCATCAGACCGGTCTTACCGTTGCGGTATGCTTCAACATTGGCAGGATTCTCGGCAATAATCTGCTCAATAATCGCCTCAATCGCCCCGGTGTCGGTAACTTGCTTCAGCCCTCTTTCTTCTACAATCTTATCCGGCGCCTCACGGGTTTCAGCCATTATCTCAAAAACATCTTTGGCTGTTTTGCCGTTAATGACGCCATCGGTAATCAGATCAACCAGTTTTCCGAGATTCTCGGCGCTGACCGGGCTCTCATGAATGCTCAAACCGTCTTTGTTCAACATGGCAAAGAAATCGCCCATCATCCAGTTGGCCACTTTTTTGGCATCGCGCCCGGCGGCAGCCTTTTCAAAAAATTCGGCCACATCACGATTTTCGCACAAAACCATGGCGTCATAAGGCGTAATTCCCAATTCGTTGACAAAACGGGCCTTTTTGGCGTCGGGAAGCTCCACCATTTCTTTTTTCAAATCTTCAATATACGCATCGCTCAAAACCAGAGGCAGCAAATCCGGCTCCGGAAAATAACGGTAGTCATGGGCAAATTCTTTTTTGCGCATCAGCTTGGACGTTCCGCTCGCCGGGTCAAACTGGCGTGTCTCCTGTTCAATGCTTCCGCCGTTTTCATAGACTTCCACATGGCGTCTGGCTTCACTCTCAATCGCCTGCATCACAAACCGCACCGAGTTAACGTTTTTCATTTCGCTGCGCGGACGAAAACCGCTCTCGCCGACTTTGCGAACCGACACGTTGACATCGCAACGCATCGAACCTTCGTCCATATTGCCGTCACAGGTTCCGAGATAGCGGACAATGGAACGCAGCTTGCGCAAAAACTCCCCGGCTTCTTCCGGCGACCGGAAATCAGCCTTGGTAACAATCTCCATCAGCCCAACCCCGGCCCGGTTCAAATCAACAAAAGTCATGCTCGGATCCAAATCATGAATAGACTTCCCGGCATCTTGTTCAATGTGAATCCGCTCAATGCCGATTGTCCGCCGGCTGCCGTCTTCCGTTTCAATCTCAAGGCTTCCCTCGCCAACCAGCGGATATTGGAATTGAGTAATCTGATACCCTTGCGGCAAATCGGCATAAAAATAGTTTTTGCGTGAAAATTCGGAATACTTATTAATTTTGGCATTCAACCCCAAACCGGTCTTAATTGCCTGACGGACACACTGCTCATTCAGCGTCGGCAGCATTCCGGGCATCCCCGCGTCAATAAACGAAACGTTGCGGTTAGGCTCGGCGCCGTATTCGGTGGAAGCGCCGCTGAACATTTTGGAATCAGAAACAATCTGGCAGTGGATTTCCAAACCGCAGATAACTTCCCACTTGTTTTTTTCGGTTTCAATAATCATTGCCGTCATCTTACTTTATCCCCTCAAATTTGGCATCGCTTTCCAAAGCTGACGCAATTTTGAAAACATCGCCCTCCTCAAAAGCCCGGCCGATAACCTGCAACCCCAAAGGCAGCCCGTTCGAACTTAACCCAATCGGCAGACTCATTGCCGGCAAACCGGCCAAACTGACCGAAACCGTAAAGACATCGTTCAGCCACATGGTAATCGGGTTTTCCTGCATTGACTTATCCCCAATCGGAAAAGCCGGCGTCGGCGCCGTCGGCGTCAGGATAACATCACATTTTTCAAAAGCGGCCTTAAAATCTTCCACAATTTTGCGGCGGACTTTCTGAGCCTTGAGGTAATAAGCGTCATAATAACCGGCAGACAAAACATAAGTCCCCATCATAATCCGGCGCTTGACTTCTTTGCCAAAACCTTCGCTCCGGGTATTGATATACAAATTGTCCAGATGTTCGCCGTTTACCCGCAGGCCGTAACGGATACCGTCATAACGCGCCAGATTGGCCGAAGCCTCCGCCGGAGCAATAATATAATAGGTTGCCAGGGCATATTTGGTATGCGGCAGCGAAATCTCAACAATTTCGGCCCCGCGGGATTTCAGCATCGCAATTCCCTCGTCCCAATATTTTTCAACTTCCTTATTCAGCCCTTCCACACGATATTCTTTAGGAATGCCGATGCGCATTCCCTTAATGTCTTGACCGAGGAATTTTTCAAAATCGGGAACATCAACTTGCGCCGAAGTAGAATCTTTGGCATCATGCCCCGACATCGTCTTTAACAAAATCGCACAGTCGCGAACGTCTTTGGCAATCGGCCCCGCTTGATCCAAAGACGAAGCAAAAGCAATAATACCGTAGCGCGAACAGCGCCCATACGTCGGTTTTATGCCGGTTACGCCGCAAAAAGCCGAAGGCTGGCGGATAGAACCGCCGGTATCGGTACCGGGCGCCGCGGCACATATGCCGGCCGCAACCGCCGCAGCCGAACCGCCCGAAGAACCGCCGGCAACCAAATCTGCGGCAGAATCTTTGGCTTTCCAGGGATTGATAACCGGACCGTAATAGCTGGTTTCATTGCTGCCGCCCATGGCAAACTCATCCATATTCAGCTTACCCAAAACAGCAACGCCGGCATCAAGCAGCTTTTGCGTAACCGTTGATTCATATTGCGGAACAAAACCGTCCAAAATATGAGAACAAGCCGTTGTGCGAATGCCTTTGGTACAAAACAGGTCTTTAATGCCAAGCGGAATCCCCTCAAGCGCACCTGCCGCCCCGGCTGCATATTTTTTATCCGAAACTTCGGCCTGCTGCAAAGCAACTTCCGGTGTTTCCAAAACATAAGCGTTTGTCTTCCGCTTTTTTTCCATCTCCGACAAATAGGCTCGTACCAATTCTCCGGCCGAAAATGCTTTTTTCTGCAACCCTTCCCGGGCTTGAGAAATAGTCAATTTGGTTAAATCAGTCATTGTTTTCATACTTTCAACAATTATTTTTCATTCAATATCCGCGAAACCTGTACTAATCTGCCACGGAGCGCGATTTTCTCGAAAAGTTCGGCAGGTGAGGCAAATAATAAGATTTAAGAGTAGCGGCGACTGGGTGTAGATAGACCCACACGACTGGAACAGCCAACTCGCAAAATCTGTATGCATTGCCCGCCACACAACCTTTTACCGAAAAGTTTGGATAGTGAGATTAGTAGAGTAATTTTTAGGGCGGGAAAAATTTTAGTGTAGAAAAACCTACATGAATTTTTCGAGACCCGCGAAAACTGCTCTAATAACCCAAAATACAAGTTTTTACTCGATGACTTTGGGAACGGCAAAATACCCATACTCCTGTAATGGCGCATTAGCCAGCACCGCTTCGGGCTGATTGCCTTCCGTCACTCTGTCCGCACGCATGACCAGATTGGTCTGATTAACAGAAACCAACGGCTCGGTACCGTCCGTATCAACTTCGTTAAGCTCCCCAATCCAGGCCAGAATTTTGTTAAACTCGTTTTTAGTGTCTTCAATCTTATCGTCATCAACCCGCAAACGTGACAAGAACGCCACTTTTTTTACGGTTTCTGCATCTATAGCCATTTTTTATTCCTATTTTTGCCTTGTTTAGTCCTAAAATAAAACGTTTCTCAATTAAATCAACTTTGATTGAGCGGTTATCTACATCGCAATATCAAACGGCGGCAAAACCGCATCATATTGCAAACGCTGCAACAGCTTCATTTGCCGCAGAGGCAGACCGCTGTCCTCAATAACCTTCTGAACCGAAATCCGCGGCGCCCCGCTAATCAGCTCGCTGATTTTCTCCGGCAGAGTTTTTGCCCGCGGAAACTCAACAATCCGAAAGCGCTGCCCTTTTCTTGGCTTTGACAATTTCCGGACTTTCAAAAATGCCGCACCAATGCCCCCCGTCTCGTCAACCAGACGGTTTTGAACCGCCGACGCCCCTTGCCAAATCCGCCCGCGGGCAAGCTTATCCATATCCTGAGCCGGAATTTTGCGGGATTTTTCCACCTGTGCGGTAAAATCGCGATAGACATTGTCCAAAGAACGGTTAAAAGCCGCTTTCTCCGATGGGCTGAACTTGCGGTTTCCGCTTAAAATGCCGGCATTTTCGCCAAACTGCAAACCGGCCCAATGCACATCAAGCTTTTTCCACAGCCGCTCAAGCACCATTTTGCCGCCCAACACGCCGATAGACCCCGTTACCGTCAACGGCTCGGCAAAAATATAATCCCCGGCCAAAGCCACAAAATAGCCGCCGGAAGCCGCATAATCGCCCATTGTAACCACGACCGGAATATCTTTCTTTTTTTTCAGAGTATTGATGGCATTCCAAATTTCCGCAGAGGCCGTATAGCTGCCGCCCGGGGAATTAATCCGCAAAACCAAACCCCGCAAATCGGGCAGCCGGGAAATTTCCTCAAGCTGTTCGACCGTCTGCCGGGAAGAAACAACCCCCTGCTGCCAGACATTCTGTCCGACATCGCCTTCCACGATTTCGCCGTCTAAAACCAAAAAGGCAATTACCGGCAGCTTGCCGCGGTTATCTTTGATTTCGGCGGCATAAGAAGCCAAAGGATAAAGCTCTGCCCCGCCAGTGCGCTGTTTCAGTTCGTCGATAAAGTCATTTTTAAAAGCCACAATGTCAATCAAACGGCTGTCCAACCCGTCTTCGGCCCGGATTGGCGCCTTGTCAACCAGTTCAAACATTTTTTTGGTTTCGATTTTGCGATCGGCGCTGACTTCGTTGATAAACTTCAGAAAAATCGTTCCGCCCAGCTTGGTCATCTCGCTTTTGTATTGAGGAGAAAGTTTACTGTCCAACAGGCTGGCCATAGCGTTTTTATATTCGTGGCGGGCATAAAACTCCGGCATTATCCCGATTTTATTCAGCACATCGCGCAAAAACGGTACTTCAATGCTGATACCCGTAATTCCGATTTCCGTATTCGGCTGCATCCAAATTTCATCAAAAGCCGCCGCCAGATAATACTCTGACGTACCGCCGCCGAAACTCCCCATTCCGGTTGAATAAACATAAGCTTTTTTGCCTTTGGAACGAAAATACTTGATCGTTTCGCGCAACTCTTCAATCTGCGCCAGCCCCAAAGAAGAAACATTGACTTCGGCAGCTATTGCCTTTACCCTGTCGTCTGTCGCCGCCACATTCAAAGCTTTAACGGTTTCATAAAAAGACAGCTGCGGTTGTTCGGAAAAACCATACAACCACTCGTCTCCGCGGCGTTCCGGCAGCGGATTGTCAAAATTAACCGTCAAAATCGCCTTTTCGGGAACCGGAAGCGTCAACTTGGTTTCAGTTCCGAGCAAACCGATCAGCCCAACCAAAACAAATATAAACAATACCCCAAAAATCGCCAGCGCAATTAACAGAGCTTTCATCATAATTCGCAAACTTAAGACTTTTCGGAGACTTTTCCGGGTTTTTGGAAAAGGGGAATCAAACTGAACCATTGCCACGCTCTTTTTTTAAAAACACATTTAAAACAACGGATTTAATATATAATTTTCACCCAAAAACTCAAGAATTATTTTAGAAAAACGATAATTTGCAACAAAAAAGCGGCCTGCGCCGCTTGATAAAAAACAACCCGCTAACGTTGCCGGCTTTGCAGATAATAACGCCGCTCTTCGGCTAACTCCCGCTCGCGATGCATAACCGCCGCATTTTCCTGCCTCCCGGAATAAACCTGTTGAAAAGCGGCAAAAGCCTGCCGGAACAAAGCCTCATGATCCGCCCTACCCGCGAACTCCTTCTGTTGTTCCCGTTCTTGGCGTGTCTGGGCAATAATGTCGCGGGTATAAACTTTTTCGGTTGCAAAACCGGTAATCTTGGTCATGTAACTGTTAATTTTTTCCGGCGTTAAGGCCCGTACCAGATTATCCGTCAAAATCGGCGCTGCAGAAATTTCCATTCCCCGGGTATAAATATTCCGTTCAAAAAATTCCCGGCTTTCGCGACGCTGGCGGTTTTTATCCAACACCGCATCGATATAAACAATCTCAACCACATATTTGCGAAAATTCTCATTTGCCAGCACCCGGAGATTATACGGGGAAGCTTCCGGCTGTTCCGCCGCTTTCATAACTGCCATAAAACGCAGCTTTTTCACGTCTTTGACACGCGAGCCGTTATTACGATACTGATTCGTTTCAGCGATTAATTTTTGATATTCATTGTAAAGCTCAGTTTTCATCCCCCACACTCCGCTTTACCTTATTTTTTTGCATAATATCACAAAAAACCATCTGAATCCAGCATTATTTTGCCTTAAAACTTCAAAAAAACAGCAAAATACCGCGCCGAAATTATGCTTTTCTTCCTTTCCCTTCATCTTCAGAGCCAAACGTAATCCCCCCTCCGCCGCCATTCTTATGCCCGAACGCAGTAAGAAATAACATGGGGATCCAAATATAATAGAGCTACTTTGTTTTTAGATACCCGGCTATTCTTCGCCCTTCGGGTTCAGGCCGAGGATGACCTGCACGGCAGGCGCACGCCATAAACACCTCAAAAAAATCCTTGCATTTTCTCTTATTTGCATTAATCTTGTTTTTGCAGTTCAGAGATGAGCTGTGGTGTCTCAAAAACATCTTGTAGAGATTATCCACCTTATGGTGGAGTATCGGAGATAAGTACGCTTGCGTAACGAATAACGATGACTGCTTCTACACAGTTTTTGAGCTCCACCGCCGTTCTTTTTAGAATTGGCGGTTTTGTTTAACTTAAATAAACAGGAGCTAAAAAATGATTATAAAAGATTTTGAAATCGACATTATGCGGCGGGCATTGGGGCATGAGCTGATGCTGGCTCGCTGGCAACAGGGAATTTCGCAAAAACAGGCCGCCATCAGGCTAAGAAAAAATCCCGGAATTATCGACCGCACCGAACTTGGCAAATACACATATTTCAGCCTAATAAGAAAAATGCTTATTTTGTACAACAAAGACATCAAAATCGAACTCGTTGACCGGAAATAACCAGAAGCCCTGTTTGATACAGGGCTTCGTTCCATTAAATACCTGAATTTTTCGAGCTCCGCTAAAGTCGCTCTAATAAACCGTTATACGAACTTTTTTATTCGGTGAGCATCGCAGCCGTCTTAGCCGCATTCTCCAAATTCAGCATACCAACCGTATGATAGCCGCAGTCAACATGGATAACCTCGCCGGTAATGCCGGTGCCGCAGGCTGAAAGCAGACCGAGGGCGGCCATGCCGACTTCTTCTTGAGTGACATTGCGCTGCAAAGGAGCGTTCAGCTCATTCCAGTGCAAAATCTTGCGAAAATCGCCAATGCCGGAAGCGGCCAAAGTCTTAATCGGACCGGCGGAAATAGCGTTAACCCGAACTCCCTGAGCCCCCATGTCGGTAGCAGCATAACGAACCGAAGCCTCCAATGCGGCCTTGGCAACACCCATAATATTATAATTCGGCAAAACGCGTTCCGACCCCATATAAGTCAAAGTTACAATGGCGCCGCCTTCATTCATAATCGGCGAAGCAAATTTGCAGGCCTCAAGGAAAGAGAAACAGGAAATTTCCATTGTCATGGCAAAATTATCGCGGGTCGTATCAATCGTACGCCCTTTAAGCTGGTTCTTGTCGGAAAAGGCAATGGCATGAACCAAAAAGTCAATTTTCCCCCACTTTTCGCCAAGTTCCTTAAAGCATTGTTCAACACTGGCACTGTCGCTGACGTCACATTTGAGCAGCAAAGCTTCTTTGTCAAGCTGGGCAGCCAAAGGCTGAACTCTTTTCTCCAAAGCTTCGTTCTGATAAGAAATCGCCAGCTGCGCGCCCTGAGCATTCAGAGCCTGTGCAATTCCCCAAGCAATAGACTTGTCATTGGCAAGTCCCATAATAAGACCTTTTTTGCCAGCCATTAACGGTGCAGATGTCGTCATAATATTTTCCTTTGCTTTATTAAAAAAATTAACTATATTAAAATTAATTATCCAATTTAATATAAAAATAATTGGCCTTTGTAAACTATTTTTTTCACGGACTGGTATGAAATTAACAAATATTAAAAGCAAAACCGCCGCCTGCCTAAAGAAAGCCGCCGCCGAAAGCCGGGATTTTTTGGTATTTCTTGCCCAGCGCGCCCGCAATGACACAATTCTCCGCGTTTCGTCTTCCCTGAGCTATACGTCCCTGATCGCCTTGGTGCCGCTTTTGGCAATAGCCCTGGCCATATTTTCGGCGTTTCCGGTGTTTGCCGACGTCCGCGAACAGCTCCAGGAAGTTTTGCTGAAAAACTTTATCCCTTCCATCGGAGAAGAAATCAGCAGTTATTTTGACCAGTTCATCAACGCCACGGCCAAATTGACCACCGTCGGCGTCGTCGGCCTGGCCGTAACCGCCATTTTGCTGCTTTCCACTATCGAAAACAGTTTTAACTTTATTTTCAAAGTCCATAAACCCCGGCGAATTGCCACCAAAATCACCCTATATTGGACAGTCATCACGCTGGGGCCGCTGCTGATGGGCGCCGCTTTGTCGCTCCGCGGCTATATCTATACGCTGCAAAACTTTATGTCGCAAACCACGCACCCGTCCATTACCTATGCTCTGCCGAGCCTGTTGAACTTTATTATCCTGATTATGATATATGTGCTGGTTCCCAACCGCAAGGTCCGCATCAGCCATGCGGCTTTCGGCGCTGCTACGGCCGTCTGCCTGTTTTGGATTATCCGCAAAATTTTCGGCTTGCTGATTCTGAGCAACGCCACCTATAAAACGTTGTACGGAGCCCTCGCCGCCCTGCCGATATTCCTGGTCTGGATGTACCTGGTCTGGGCGGTTGTCATCTTCGGCGCCGTCGTTACCGCGGCCACAGACGAATACCTGAGAACGCGCCGCGCCAGCCGCATAGAAACAAAATCAGAACAAAAATAGTCTGACAAGTAAAAATATTAATTGTAAATTAACGAAATCTGCGTTTTAATACCAGCAGAATAAACCTCTAGAATGAAAGACTGAACTATGGATAAAGATAAAGCACTTGACGCGGCCCTGAGCCAAATCGAAAAAGCTTTCGGCAAAGGTTCGATCATGCGCCTCGGACAAAACAATTCCGTTGCGGATATCGAAGCTATTTCCACCGGCTCCATCGGCATCGACATTGCGCTTGGCATCGGCGGCATGCCGCGCGGCCGGATTGTCGAAATTTACGGCCCGGAAAGCTCCGGTAAAACCACGCTGGCCTTGAGCGTTATTGCACAGGCGCAAAAAAAGGGCGGCACCTGCGCCTTTGTTGACGCCGAACATGCCCTTGACCCCGCTTATGCCAAAAAAATCGGCGTTGACCTTGAAAATCTGCTGATTTCCCAACCCGATGCCGGCGAACAGGCGCTCGAAATTACCGATACGCTGGTCCGCTCCGGCGCTATCGACGTCCTGGTTGTCGATTCGGTTGCCGCGCTTGTCCCCAAAGCCGAACTGGAAGGAGAAATGGGCGACCAGCACATGGGCTTGCACGCCCGCCTGATGAGCCAGGCGCTCCGCAAACTGACCGCCACGGTTTCCCGCTCTAATACGCTGGTTATCTTTATCAACCAGATTCGCATGAAAATCGGCGTTATGTTCGGCAATCCCGAAACCACCACCGGCGGCAACGCCCTGAAGTTTTACGCCTCGGTGCGCATTGATATCCGCAGCATCGGCAAAATCAAAGACAAAGAAGACATCATCGGCAGCCAAACCCGCGTTAAGATTGTCAAAAACAAAGTCGCACCTCCGTTCAAAACCGTTGACTTTGACATCATGTACGGCGAAGGCATTTCCAAAACCGGCGAGTTAATCGACCTCGGCATGAAAGCCGGATTTGTCGAAAAAGCCGGCGCCTGGTTCTCCTACAACGGCGAAAAACTCGGCCAGGGACGTGAAAACGCCAAAATTTTCCTAAGAGAACATCCGGAAATCGCCCAGGAAATTGAAAACAAGATTCGTGCTGACGCCGGACACCTGACCACAGAATTAACCGGCGAAGATTTGCCCGCTTCCGAAGAATAAGCGGCGCTCATAAGGCAAAAAAGCCGGGAATTCCCGGCTTTTTTTTGCTTCTCGCACAAAATAACTTGATATATTTTACATTTCATGACACATTAATTGCGAACTAACATCTTGGAGGAAAAATGAAAAAATATCTGCTTCTCGCCGCCCTGCTGGCTCTCGGCGCCTGCACCAATGCCGGACCGTTTGTAACATCAATCTCTTCAGACGGCCGCGACGGCCTGACCATTGAAAAATGCCAGGTCCACATGAACGCGTTTATGGGAACGGTTTCTAACGACAACTGCACCACCACCCAAATTCACCTCAAATAAAAATTTTGAAAAAAGCCAACGGAACATCCACGCCGGCTGTTCCGTTTTTTTCGAACTAAAATAACGGTTCCGCCTCGTCAATATGGTCAATCGGCGGCGTATGGCGAACTTTTTTCAGATACTTCACATTGGAAGTATAATCTTTTTTGAGCACCAGCTTGTTAACCGCGCCGTAAGTATAAACCAGCTTCCACCACTCGGGCGCCACCATCCCCCAAATCATCTTGTGGCGGATCTTATAACTGCTGTAATGAATCATAAACCCCAAATAAGAATTGATACTTGCCACAAAATGCTCCGCATGCTCGGCATAATTCGGATTGTTCTTCGCCATCAGATTATACTCGCGCAATTTTTGATATAAGTTCCCTTTGGTGCGGTTTCCGATATAAATGCGCCCCGGCTTGACGACGGCGCCGATAAATTTAACGCCTTTTGAAAAGTGCTGCAAATAAATTTTTTTGGGATGCAAGCGCAAATGAAGCTCCTTCTGCATAAAATTGCGCATTTTTTCCTGAATCCGTACCAAAAATTCCTTGTCCTCATGCACAATCACAAAATCATCGACATATCGGCCATAGTACTTGACTTTCAACACATTTTTCACAAACTTGTCAAACGCGTCCATATAGAAATTGGCAAACACCTGCGAAGACAAGTTCCCAATCGGCAACCCGCGGTATTTTCCTGCATAAAACAAACTCTTGGAGTGGGGAAGCCCGTCCCAGTTTGACTTTTTTCCCTTAACCAGACAGTTGAGCTGCGGACAATGATAAACGATAATCTCCACCAGCCGCAGGATTATCTCCTTGTCCACGGCATGATAATATTTATTGATAAAACGGTGCAGCCTCTTGGCCAGAATACGCTTGTCAATGCTCATAAAAAAGGATTGAATGTCCATCTTTAGAATATAACAGTCTTTGGTATAATCTTCAGAACATTCGCGGACAAATTCCGCCACCCGGTTAATCCCGTATTGACTGCCCTTTCCTTCGCGGCAGCTGTAACTGTCAGTAATAAACAAAGCCTCAAACAAAGGCATCAGTTTATTAATCACCAAATGATGCACAATCCGGTCGCGAAAATCGGCGGCAAAAATCTCGCGCTTGACCGGCTTGTCAACAATAAAAGCAATGGAACGGCCGGGATAATAAGTCCCGGCATTGATCTCGCGCCACAAATCCACCAGCTTTGCCTCATAATCCCCCTCAAATTCCAGGGCATTAAAAGTCTTGCGCTTGTTCTGCCGACAGTCATAATAAGCGGCAAACAGCTCTTCGAGCCGTACCGGATTATAGGATTTAAAATCAAAGAGTTCCATCTGCATATTCATCTACCCTGTTAATTGCCTTATTCCAAAAAGCTAGGACACACCGAACGTAAAAGGCGTTACCCTTATTGTTGTTGTTCACACCGCCGTTGGCGTTCACGTTCCACGCGTTGTTGTTGCTATACTCGGACGAAGACCAAGCGCACCATATCAGCTGCCCGTATTTGACTTAACAACCGCAAACGTTTCCGCCCCTCCGGTTGTCGGCAGCCCTTTTTAAAATAAAGCATGCACACCCTGCCAAACCGTAATCCGGCAAGTTCCGGCAAAAATATTTTTTTATCTTGTTTCCCAAAGCTAGGACACACCGAACGTAATATGGTTTACCATTCTTACTGTTCTCCCAGTTCACACCGCCGTTATTGGCGTTCGCATTCCACGCATAACGGTAGTCATACTCGGACGAAGACCAAACACACAATATCAGCTGCCGGTTTTGGTTTAACAATAAAACGAGTTTCCTCACCTTTATTGTCGGCAACCCTTTTGAAAACAAAACATGCACACCCTGACAGACCATAATCTGCCTGGTTCCGGCAAAACAGCTTGCTGACCGCCATATAATTTTACCCCCAAAAGCTAGGACACACCGAACGTAATTGTTGTTCCAAGCCTTATCGTTGTTGTTCACACCGCCGTTGCTGGCGTTCACGTTCCACGCGTTGTTGTTGCTATACTCGGACGAAGACCAAGCGCACCATACCAGCTGCCGGTTTTTGCTTAACACCCGGACGAGTTTCCTGCACCCGGCTGTCGACAGCCCTTTTGAAAGTAAAATATGCTCACTCCAACAGGCCGTAACCTGAAAGATTCCGGCAAAATTATATCTTATTTCCCAAAGCTAGGACACACCGAACGTAAAAGGCGTTATTAGCCTTATTGTTGCCATTGTTCAACCAACCATTACTGCCGTTCACGTTCCACGCGTTGTTGTTGCTATACTCGGACGAAGACCAAGCGCACAATATCAGCTGCCTGTTTTGGCTTAACACCCGGACGAGTTTCCTCACCCGGCTGTCGGCAGCCCTTTTGAAAATAAAATATGCTCACCCTGCCAGACCGTAATCCGGCAAGTTCCGGCAAGATAAAGACAGACATATTGGTCTTATCCCAAAAAGCGAGGACACACCTGACGTATTTGTTGTTGTTGTTCTTATTGTTGTTGTTCACATTGCCGTTATTGGCGTTCACTTCCCACGCGTTGTTGCTGCTATACTCGGACGAAGACCAAGCGCACAATATCAGCTGCCCGTTTTTTTGCTTAACACCCGGACGAGTTTCCTGCACCCGGCTGTCGACAGCCCTTTTTAAGATAAAACCTGCACACTCCAACAAACCGTAATCTGTTGAATTCCGGCAAATATTTTGAATTATTGCCTTATTCCAAAAAGCGAGGACACACCTGACGTAATTGTTGTTGTTCTTATTGTTGTTGTTCACATTGCCGTCATTGGCGTTCACGATCCACGCGTTGTTGTTGTTGTTCTCGGACGAAGACCAAGCACACAATATCAGCTGCCGGTTTTTGCTTAACACCCGGACGAGTTTCCTGCACCGGCTGTCGGCAGCCCTTTTTAAAATAAAGCATGCTCGCTCCAACAGGCCGTAACCTGAAGGATTCCGGCAAAATTATATCTTATTTCCAAAAGCGAGGACACACCTGACGTAACCATTGTTGTTGTTCTTATTGTTGTTGTTGTTCACATTGCCGTTATTGGCGTTCACGTTCCACGCGTTGTTGTTCGTGTACTCGGACGAAGACCAAACACACAATATCAGCTGCCCGTTTCTTTGGCTTAACACCCGGACGAGTTTCCTGCGCCCGGCTGTCGGCAGCCCTTTTGAAAATAAAACATGCTCACCCTGTCAGACCATAATCCGCCAGGTTCTGGCAATTCTTATTTTTAAACTTATCTTTATCCTTATCTTTTGTTCTGTTTTTCCAAGCTGTTACTTGTTTGCTGATACTGTCGGTAATCAGCGCAATCTCGGCCATTTTCTTAAAAGATAAGAGCTTCAAATCCAAACAAACGCGGATTTCCAGCCTGAGCAGCTCAAAATCATCTAAAAAAGCCTCCAAATGAGCTGTTTTGTCTTTATTCTTATTGGCCCGGTACAAATTCCGAAACAGCGACAAAGTGTCGCGTCGCATATCCTGCCCCAGACTGAACTTGTATTCGCGGGAAAACGTGTTAGTCACCTTGTAAATTTCCATCAATAGGCGGTAACTGTCCCGGTATACCGGCAATTCGCTATAAAGAGCCACAACTCACCTCACTAAATTATATCACCAACCGACCTGGCCTGTACTTAATAATTTCGTGCCATCGGCAAATACATTTGTAATATATCCACCTTAGATTGCAAATAGTAACTTAAAGTTATTAACAATATATTAGCAAAAATATTTTTTTTTAACTTTAGATTGCAAAATATTGTAAAATTTTTACTCCTTCCTGTCACAGCACAGCGTTTTCTCTCTTCCTGTCATACCGCAACATTTTTTCTCTTCTGTCACCCCGGCCTGTTTTTTATCTGTCACTCCGGCCTGTTTTTTATCTGTCACTCTGACCTTTTTCTTTACCTGTCACTCCGGCCTCCGAGCCGGAGTCCAGGTCAATATTGATTCCTTAGCCGCCTGGATTCCGGGTCAAGCCCGGAATTACAAAAGGAAACAAGAAAAACTCGAAGACCCCTTGATAACCGCTGCCGCACCTAAGGAAGGAACAGTTATTGATTAATGCCGCTGTTGCGCCCAAGGGGGAAACTTTATGCAATATCCCCAAAGTTAAGGCAGCAAAGGAGACCATGCTGGGTCAGACCCGTCTGACGGCGTTACTACCAAACGTTCATTATGCCCGGTCAAATCAATGCTTTGCAATCGAACCGGACCGCCGGCCCGATCCTGGGCAAAGAACATCAGGACACGGCCGTTCGGAGACCAGGTCGGCCCTTCCTTAAGATAACCGCAGGAAAGAATGCGCTCGCCATCAATACCGTCAATCGGTTCCGGATACATCACTCCGATACAGAACTGCCCGTTAACCATTTTTGTAAAAGCAATATAGTCGCCGCGCGGAGACCATACCGGCGTTGCATAGCGCCCGGGATTAAAACTGATGCGATGAACATCGGAACCGTCAGCGTTCATAATATAAAGCTGTTGATTGCCTCCGCGGTCGGAGTTAAACACTATCTTAGAACCGTCGGGAGAATAGCTTGGAGACGTATTGATAGACCCGCCGGAAGTCAGCTGCTTGCTGCGCCCGCCACGTAAATCCATTTCAAAAATATTGGTCTGTCCGCCGGAAGCATAACTCAACAGAAGCTTGTTGCTGTCGGGAGAAAACCGCGGCGCAAAAGTCATGCCCGGAAAATTGCCAATCAGCTGCTGGCGACCGTTTTCAATATCCAAAATATACACTTTCGGAACCCCGCCGGAATAGGACATATAAGTAATCTTCTGCAAATTGGGCGAAAACCGGGGTGTCAGCGCCATCGCCGCACCGGAGGTCAGAAACTTATGATTCTCGCCGTCCTGATCCATAATCGCCAGCCGTTTGACGCGGCGGGTTGCCGGTCCGGTCTCCGAAACATAAACCACCCGCGTGTCAAAATACCCCTTTTCGCCGGTCAAACGTTCATAAATGGCATCGGCAATCACATGTGCCACCCGGCGCCAGTTGCTCTTGGTCGTTGTAAACGACTGCCCTTTCATCTGGCTCTCGGCCGGCACGTCCCACAACCGAAACTCGACCCGAAGGTTTTTGTCGTCCAGTTCCCGAACCGAACTCTGAACCAGCGCATGGGCATTAATCGCCCGCCAATCTACAAAGGCCGGCTCCTGATCCATTGAAGTAAATTCCTGAATATAGCTGTTTTGCGGCAAAACCTTAAACAACCCCGAACGTTCCAAATCGGCCACCACGACTTTGCGGATTTTATCGGCATATTGCCCGACAAAAAAGCCGTCGTGAATCATCTCGGGCATTGCCAGCGGCATCGGATCGCGCATCGCGCCTGCAACGTTGATTTCCAGTTCCGCCTTCGCCGGCGTCGCCAGCAGCATCAATACCAGCGCCAGATAATACTTCAATTTCATTTTGATAACCCCACAAAAAAAGCTTTTAATTGGCAATATATTATACTAAGATTATTAAAAATCAATTAGCGAAAAGTTCATACATGGATATTAAAGAGTTTAAACAACAGCTTCCGGCCTACAAGGCCGTTATTGGCTTTGACTATGGCGAAAAACGTCTCGGCGTTGCCGTCAGCGACCTGCTCCTGACCGTTGCCACTTCCTATGGGATTATCCAACGTCGCAGCCATGCCGAAGATTTCCGGTCCATCAAAAAGATTATTGCCGAAAAAGAGGTTGGCGGCATGGTCTTCGGCCTGCCGTTGCAAATGGACGGAACCGAAGGCAAAACCGCCGCCGCCGTCCGCAAATTTGCCGGCCGTCTGGCTGCCGAAACCGGTCTGCCCTGCGCCTTTTGGGACGAACGCCTGTCCAGCCGCGCCGTTGAAAATTTTCTTATCAAAGAAGTCGATATGTCCCGCAAAAAAAGAAAAAACGTTCTTGACGCTTCGGCGGCTTCATATATCTTGCAGGGTTTTCTTGACGCCCTGAAATTCGCCGGCAGACAATAAAAAAAATGCCGGTTGACCGGCATTTTTTTATAAGTTTTCCCCTTTAGAACAATCCCGAAATCCGGCGTTCCTGCATTTTCTTTTGCAAAAGCGCGTCATTTGGCATTATCTTATTATCATTTTCTCCGTTCAGGCGCCCTTCCTGATTTTGCATGACCGGAGCAACCAGATGTTCATGCAGTCCTTGCTTAAACTCCTCGGCAGTACCGAATTTTTTCTTCATGTAAGTATGCATGGCAATATAAGTATAATTCGCCACCTGGGGAATTTCCCGCTCCTGTTTCAAATACCGCTTCAGATACCCCCGCATGGTTTCCTTGTCCTTCATTTGGGACAACTGCTTATTAATCACCCGGTTACGCTCCGCAATCTGCAGTCGCGCCAAAGTCGCTTTGAACTCAATCGCCGCCGTCGGCAAATCCAAATGCGCCACTTTCTCGGCCACCGCCTCCGGCTTAAGCGTAATACAACAGGTGTCCTTTAATATTCTAAATAATTCGTCACTATTTTTTGCTGTCGAAATATCTTCAACAAATGTAGTTCCGATAGTTTTGAAGCTACTCTCAGTCATTGCCGGACTCCTCACTATCTTTTATTCAGCTAATAACTTATCATACCATATTTTTATGCGCTTCTCAACAATTATGACAGTTTTGTTACAAAATTTTGTTTGCCAAGCCCGAGATTTTGTAGTATTTACTGGAAAAGGAGAAATAATTAATGTATAATGTTTGCTTGTCATCGGAAATCTACCGCCTGGCTCCGGAAGATCTGCTGGTTTTGCCGGACGCGCCGGCCGAAAAAAAAGATTCGCACCTGCATGACGACGTGGTGATTCTCATCGGAGACGAAAAAAAACAGCTTTCCGATACCCTGCTCAAAGGAAGAGAAGCCGCCGAACGCGCCATTGCCGAAAAACAAAGCTTTATTCCGGTTCGCATCGCCTTTGAACCCCGTACCGGTAAATTTGATTTTCTGTCACCGCTGATTCGCTCGTTGCGCTACAAACACAAATCTTTTTCTCCCAATATCTATCATACCGACCCTTTTGACATCCGGCGGCTCAAAATCGAACGCAGTTTCCGTACTCGCGAAAACGCCTACACTTTCACCAAAAAGAAAAACCGGCTTGCCGAAAACATGCGCAGCCGGCTTTATGAAGAGCTTTATAACAGCATGAAAGAAAAAGGCTTTGACGACCGTTTTCCGATTGAAATTATGCTCTGTCGCAGCTTCGGTGTTCAGGACACCGTCGACCAGGGGCACCACCGCATGAGCGTGGCCATCGACTGCGGGCTTCCCCGCATCTCCGTCCGCTTCGGCGCCGCCGGGAAAGCCCCCCGGCTCCTGCAGCCGCTGTTCCGGCTGATAGCCCGGCTCTCTCTGTTTTTCAAACACTAGAACTGCCTTTTCAGATAGCGCCCGATTCCTCTTATCCACCAGACATAAAACGGCGTATGATACCGCAGCGGCGGTTCCCGGGAACTAAAAAGATAATACAGGCAATTCGCCCTCGGCCGAACCTGAAGCGGATACCGATCCGAGGTAACAATCGCCTTGCGGTCAGACGGAAGCTTCAACTGCAGCAGACGCTCGCAGTTAACCACAATAAAACTCCCCGCTGCCTCCTCCAAAGCCCGGATATATTCAATACCGGAATCACTCAAATCGGCAACTCCCTTGAACCCGCGCTCAAACTTCAAGACCCGCAGCCCCGGACAGCCCTGAAAATTCATTTTTCCGGCAGCTCGCCGCCCAAACTCGGCCCAGGCCAAATGCGGATAATATGAAGCATCGACCAGCCCCTTAAAATCGTCTCCGGCAGCCAGGCGGCGGACGCCTTTTTCGGCCGCCCCCGGCTTCAATATGATTTTTCCGCGGCAGTCGTTTCCGGCGGAAATCTCAGGAACTTCCAAACCATAGGCTTCCAGACTGCCCCGAAAAGCATCGCCCAGCCGTATCTTTTTTCGGCCGCAATTATCCTGCAAGCGCAAATCCGCATAACAATAATACCCAAACGTCAGGTGATGGAAACAAGAATTTTCAATATCCAAACGGCCGCTGAAAACATCGGCCGCCGCCAGTTTAAAACACTCACGGCTGTCATGGATAATCAAATCGCAGCGGCAGTTTGAACCGATACGGATTTTCGTAATGCTGCTGCGCGACAGGTTTATCCGCCCGATAAAATTATCCTTCACCACCAAAGTCCGAACATACGGATTATCCCGCAGATCAATCACCAGATTGCAGCCTTCCTCTATCACCACCCGCCGAACCTCCGCCAAATTCATATCCACCCTCGGCGAATAAGAATAGGCGCAAAAACGGACCGTCCGCTGACGCAGGTTATCCAGTTCCAGCTCCCGGCCCGCCAGCGGATTTTGCAAAAGCCGCCGCAACTGGCGCGCCGTCAGCGAATGAGCAATGCGATTTCTGGTGCGAATATTCACTTTCAGATACCCCTTGTTAATTGACGCAGGTTATCTAATCACAAATTCGGCTTTGTCCAGTCTAACCATAGATTTATTTTTAAAGACAGTCGCGGATACGCTTTTCCAGCTCCTGATACCGCTCCCAGACGTATGCTGCCAGTGCCGGCGTAAACCGGGGCCGGGCCGCAAAATCGGCATAGGCTTTTTCGGAACGGGCAAGCTCGCGTATTTTTTCTAAAGCGGCCGAATTGTCGCCGCCGTTATTCCAAAAAATCACCGCTTTTTCATTAATCAGCCCCGGCTCCGGATTATTGTCCGATCCCCAATAAATCGGAACCGTCCCCGCCCGAAAAGCCTCAAACAGCTTTTCCGTCACATAACCGGTACGATTGGAATTTTCCGGACAGATTGAAAATTTAAAATTTTCCAAATACGCCTGCTTGCTGTTGCCAAAGTCTTTCCACAGCCGGTCATCGTTATGCATAAACTTTCCGGCACACATCACCGGGGCAATTTCAGAAATCTGCTCATACATAATTCCCCGCAAATTGTCATCGCCGCCATGCCGGCAAATCAGCGAACAAAAATCCGTCTTGGCCGGATGAAAGGCATTCAGCTCCTCCACCCGCCGGCAAATGGCGGCATAATCGCTCTCGGGTTTGAACAGATAATGAATCCACAGCGGAAAACGCAAATAATTCGGCGCGTCAAGATAATCAAAACCCATGGAAACCTTCACATGCGGCAAGGCATGGTTTTTGTAATTGGGATACCTGTCCGGATTCTCGCCGGTAAAAAAGATTTTGTTTTCTTTCTTATGGAAACAAAAAGTCCGGGGGGAACCGAAAACCGAAACCACGCTAAGCTTCTTCCAGTCTTCTTGCGCAAACCTCGCCCGGATAAAATCGCCGAGCCAGCTGCTGTCGTCGCTGTGCCAGTTATAATGCTTGATACCGTTTATATAATGTCCGCAATAGGCATTTTTGGCGCGGATAAACTTGCGTAACAGTCCCATTTTCTTTTCCTCAAAGCTTGCAGCACAGAGCCGTCAGGCCCAAAGCTTTTTTCTGCATAAACAGCTTGAGCATCACCCGGCGCGTCAACGGCAGATACGACGGCTCCAGAACTCTGCTGTTTGCCAATTTGTTCAAATAATCCGCTGCCATGCTGACCAAACGGTTGGTCGCAGCCGGATCGTTGTTTTTCTTAAGAACATGAACCACAAACCGTTTATAAATCTTCTTGGCAATATATTTTTTTACCTGTTCGCGGCTCAGGCCGGCCTGCTGCAGGGATTCCGGCCGCAGCAGAATTTCCGACATCGAAATAAACGACAGATAATGGTCAAACAGATATGCCTCCGAAATATTCTGCTTGGTCAGTGAACCGCCCCGATTGCGGAAAAAAACCAATGTTTGGGGATTGGCGGCAATCCGTTTGACTTTGCTCAGCAGATTAAGCACAAAAATTTCGTCTTCCCCGCGCGAAACGCCAAGCTTAAAAGGATTATCCTGAACCAGGCGGCGCTTGTAAAGCTTGTTGCAGGAAGAAGAATCAATGCGCCCGCGCTTAAAAATAAAATCGGCCAACGGCGTGTTGGAAAGCTTGAAATCCGCCGCTTTCAAATTCTTAAAACTGCCCGGCCCGGCATCTTCGGGCACATTCTTGAAACGGCAATAAACAATGTCGGCGCCGCTGTCCGTTATTGCCTTGACTTGCAATTCAACATTCTGCGGATGCATAAAATCATCGCTGTCCAAAAAACAGATATATTCGCCCTCGGCAGCCCTGATTCCGTTGTTGCGCGCGGCGCTGACCCCCGAATTGGACTGGCTCAGAACCTTAATGCGTTTGTCTTTTTCCGAGTAGAAGTTCAAAACCGAAAGCGAATTGTCGGTCGAACCGTCGTCAACGCAGATAATTTCAATATTTTTATAAGTCTGATTACAAACGCTGGAAAGCGTGTCTTTTACAAAATTTTCAACATTATACACCGGAATAACAATACTGACCAAAGGTTCCATTTTCTTTTTTCCCCATCAAAATTCTTCGATTCAATTTCACAATTTGTGTAAAATAACACCCGGCTTCCGGATTGTATAGTAGTTTTTTCTGATATCCGACATTGTATTTATTATATACAAATATTCTTTATTTTTTATAAATTTTTTGATATACTTAATGCTGGTCTAATAATACGGGATAAAAAATTACCTGCTATGTTTTTGTTAATATTTTTTGCCGCCACGGCCATCGGCATTTCATTTTTATGTTCAGTCATGGAGGCCGCCCTGCTGTCAATCACCCCGAGTTATATCGCCCAGTTGGAAGAAAAAAGCCCCAAATGGTACAAAAAGGTTTCGGAACTCAAACAAAATATTGACACGCCTCTTGCCGCAATCCTGACGCTTAATACCATTGCCCATACTGTCGGAGCCGCCGGGGTCGGAGCCCAGGTTGCAGCCCTGTACGGCCAGGCCTATCTGGGGCTGGCATCAGGAATCATGACTCTCGCCATTTTAGTCCTGTCAGAAATCCTGCCCAAAACCATCGGCGCAAAATACTGGAAAAAACTGGTGCCTTTCATGTGCGTCACCCTGCAAGCCATGATTGTTATCCTAAAGCCGTTTTTGTACATTTCCGACTTTATTATGGGAATGTTCAGCGACGACAGCGATGCCTCCAACATCAAAGACGAAATCAAAGCCCTCGCCAAAATAGGACGCGAAGAAAAAGTCATTGACGAAGGCAAATACCGCGTTATCAATAACATCATCAACCTTCAAGAAATAGAAGTCAAAGACGTAATGACCCCGCGCACGGTGGTCGTTACGACAAAACCGCGCACAACCATAAAAGAATTTGAAAAAATTACTGCAGCTTCGCCGTTTTCGCGCTTTCCGATCATTGATGAATCCGAACAGCAGTTTTTGGGCTATATCCATAAATCCAGCATTTTGAAAGCCAAAGGCAGCGACAAGGTTGAAGACTATGCCCGCAGCATGCGCAGTTTCTCCTCCGAAGGCCGGCTGGAAAACGTGCTCTCGGCCATGATTGACGACCACAACCACATGGCCTTGGTGATCGACCAGTTTGAAAACTGGGTCGGCATTGTTACGCTTGAAGACATCATCGAAACGATTTTAGGCAAAGAAATTGTCGACGAAACCGACCAGATTGCCGATATGCGCCTCTATGCCAAACTTAAGTGGAAAAAGAAAAAAGAACAAAAAGGCATCACCTTGCCCGCTGAATAACATCGACATATTTCTGCTCGGAGCAGCTTTTTAAACGTCTACAAACTTGGCTGATATTCTGCAATGCACTGATAAATCTTTCGCCTTGCAACAGACTTTCATCTCCGGACGGATAAACATTGTTTAGCAAATGCGGAATATCCGAATCAATTTTCACCTCATCCGGCAAAAAATGCCGCCGAAAAGCATAAGCGGACGCAATCAGCGTTTCTTCATCCTGCGTATCATAGCCGATTGTCGATAGCAACTTTTTCACGCTACACTCTTTTTCATAGGATTCGACAACCATTTCATAGCTGATTCCAATTCCATTTTGCGCCAGTTTCTCCCATGGAAAAGCAGCCCCCGGGTCAGCTTTTCGCAGAGGCGCAATATCCGAATGCCCGACAATATTTTGAGCCGAAATTCCATATTTTTTGATTAACTTTTGCAAAAGGATCGTCAAGGCTGCAATTTGAGCGGAAGGATAACTTCCCGGTTCCTGCCCCAAAGACATATTAACCAGCTCTACCCCTATTGAACCTTCGTTCATATCGCCTCGCCGCCCGCGCCAAAAGCCTTTTCCGGCATGATACGCCTTTTGGTTTTCATCCACCAGCTGAATAATTTCACCATTTTCATCAATGGCATAATGCGGACTAACCTTATATTCATCCCAAATTTCCACACATTTTTCCAACGGAAACGCGCTACAATGTATAACCGCCATTTCCACCGGTATTGTCCGTTCGCCGTAATGCGGCAGCAACCGTTGTTTCATTTCAAAATCTCCCGTAGATAACAAACATTGTCCTTGCGCCCCTTGCCGTCATAGTCAGCCAGCAACGCTGTCGCAATTTCTTGCAAAGGATAATATTTTTGCAAATATTCAAACAAAATCCGCGTCTGCCGCCCTATGGAAATTTTATGCGTCTGCTGATAATTTTCCCAGATAAAACGGCTAAAATCATCCATCGCCGCAAAACAAGAAGCCTGCGCCCCCAGCAACAGTTCAACCGTATGGGGGAAATTTCCCGAATTGTAAAAAATATCCAAATAACGGGCAATTCGTTTAATCCGCTGCAACTCGGCATAACTCATGTCCTTGTTCTGCATAATCTCATACGGCGGATATTTGGAATAAACCATCGCGCAAACCTGCGAATGGCGGTCAATCGGCGCTCCGCGCAGGCGTTTCAAAATCCCCAGCTGCAATTCCTGCGGCCGCACCGCCATCAGCTTATCAAAATCCCGGCTGAAAGTGTCATAAGTCGAATACGGCAGTCCCGCCACCAAATCGGCATGGATTTCCGCCCCGGTCTGTTCTCTGATAAAGCGCAGATTATCCAAGGTCTTTTGTTCGTCCTGCCGTCGTGAAACTGCTTTGAGAGAAGGCTGATAAAAACTCTGCACCCCGGCCTCCAGATGCAGTCCCCCGTCCGGAAAACGCCTGATTTCTTCCAACATTTCCCCGCTCAGCCGATCCGGGAAAATCTCAAAATGCAAATACAGCCCGTCCCGCCAGTTGGTTTTGAAGAAATCAAGAATTCTGCGGATATTTTCTATCTTCAGATTAAAAGTGCGATCCACAAACTTAAACTGGCGCACGCCCCGTTCAAGCAGAATCTTCATCTCCCGCAAAAAAACATCAAGGTCAAATTCGCGAACCCCTTTGGAGAGCGAAGAAAGGCAAAACTCACAGCCAAACGGGCACCCCCGGGTCGCTTCCACATAAATCAGCCGGTTGGCAATATCTTCATCGCTGTAAAGGTAATAAGGCATTCTGATTTGGCTCAGATCGCAAACCGGGCGGCGGATGATTCTTCCCTCCGGAAGCCGGCCGTCAGACCGGGCTTTTGCCAGCTCATACCAGGCCAGCTCCCCCTCGCCTTCAATTAAATAATCGCAATAAGGCAAAAAAACGTCGTTCTCATACGACACCTCCGGCCCACCCAGAACAATCAGCGTCTGCGGCAGAATCGCCCGCACAATTTCCGCCGCCCGGAGAACAGCCTCAATGTTCCAGATATAGCAGCCAAAACCGACAATATCGGGCTGGCGGACAATAATCTTCTCGGCAATTTCCTGAACGGATTCGTCCAAACTGAACTCACAAATTTCCGTCTCATTCTCAAACTCATGCAAATTGGCTTTAAGATAGCGCAAACCAAATGATGTATGGGAATACCGGGCATTAATGGTGGCAAGGACAATTTTCATCAGACATCGCCTCCGGCTGCTCAGGCCGCCCGGCGCGATTTGAGCAAAGCCTCGTAAGCCGCGTTGATTTCCGCCATCTTCAAAGTCGATGCCTCAACCTCGGCCGGCGTGCAGCCGCTGGCCTGTACCCGGTCAGGATGATATTCGTTAATCAGTTCCCGCCAGCGTTTTTTTATTTCGCTGTCGCTGGCTCCATGCATAACGCCCAAAATATCATAAAAATCGCAAACCGTCGCCTGCTCCGCGCGCTTAGGTTCAAACTGCTCCGCAATTACCCTGAAGTTCCCTTCCGGCAACCCGATCAACTCGGCAATTTTTCCCAAAGTTTCGCGTTCAAAATCGCTGATTTGTCCGTCCACCCAGGCAATTTTAAACAGGCCTTCCATAATTTTTTCTTTTCTATCCAAATTTCCCGCCGTTACCTTGCCCAGCTCCCGGGCAAAACGCTCATACCCCTCAACCGAAACTTTGGCTTTGTTAAAAACTTTGGAAATCTCCCGATTGGCCTTCTCGTCAATTTTAAAAATATTCTTAAACAACTTAATCTCGCTGACGCTGACGACACCGTCCGCCTTGGCTATTTTGGCAGCCAAACCGGCAACCGCTTTCAGATAGGTGTTGCCTCCGAAGAAAAATACCGGCATCACCGGCTTCGGAAAACGCAGCATCTGCTTCCAAAGGCCTCGGATATCAAAGAAAAAGCCGAGAATAACACCGGCAAAAACCAATACATTGCTTCCACAGGAAAAACCGGCAACCCCTCCGAAAATTTTGCCGATATGGCGGTTAAACAACCGGTCGACAGAACTCCGAAAAGCATTGGCATGAACCGACCGCGGCGTATCAAAAACAAAATGCCCGATGACAAACAAGCTCAAAAAACCGTAAAAACCGAACAAAACGCTTCCCAGCGCCGCCCCCCAGATTTTGCCCCAGAAATTTCCCTCAATCCGGTTATAATAACGCGAAACATTATACGGCAGCATCAGGCGGATATTGTCATCCACCTGCGAAACCGCCGATTCGATTTTATGAATAACCCCGGTATTGTCAATGAAGAGATGCCCCAAAAGCATTCCCCACAAAAAACCGTTTGCTCCGGCCAGGCGCAAACCCAAAACAGCCAGCGTAAATTTGCCTAACGGTGACATTAAAACTCTGCTAATTGTTAATCCTGGGTACAGTTATACACCAAAAATTTCCAAAAATAAAGAAAATTATAACGTTATCAACGACACATGCCCGCCAAAATCGCTGCCGGAGCCGGTCAGCCCCTTGTGGGTATCCCGGCGGAAACTGAAATAATTTTCCTCATCGGCATAAGTATCGATCCCCGATGCGGTAACATTGCGAACGCCAAATTGTTCCAAACGGCGGCGAACCAGCCCCTCCAAATCAAATTGAAAATGGCCGGCATCTTTTCCGGGAGCAAAAAACGCCGCATAAGCCGGTAATACTGCCGTACATTCGTCACGAACGTCGGCGCCGACTTCAAAAGAAGACTGCTGAATACACGGCCCCAAAGCCGCCGAAATTTCTTCAAGAACCGCCCCCTGCGCCAACATCAGCTTAAGCGTATTTTCAACCACGCCGCGAACGGCCCCGCGCCAGCCGGCATGCGCCGCCCCGATAACGCCGTGTTCATAATCCGCCAGCAGCACCGGCAGACAATCGGCGGTCCCAATCCCCAAAACCAGCCCCGGCACCTTGCAGACCATGCCGTCAGCTTCAACAACGCCTTGTGAAGCCTGTTCAACCAAAACCGCATCCGTTGCCGACACTTGCCGCAGCATAACCAGCTGCAGGGGATTCATTCCCAGCTTTCCGACTGCGATTCTCCGATTTTCGGCTACTGCCCGCGGATCGTCCGAACTACGGTCCCGAACATTCAGGCTGGCATATTTTCCTTCCGAAACACCGCCGCGCCGTCCCAAAAAAACATGCTTGTCCGCCGGCAGATTTGAAGCCCGGTAACTCATAAAAACGATACTCCGTAATCAAGCGGCCGAATTTCCAAATAGGCGGCAATCGTCTGCCCGATATCGGCATATGTGTCCCGCTGGCCGATGTCTTCCGCCGCCGCTTTGCGGCCAAACATCAATACCGGCACCTGCTCACGGGTATGGTCGGTTCCGCCGTAAGTCGGGTCATTGCCGTGATCCGCCGTAATAAACACCAAATCGTCATCTTGCAAAAAGGGCAAAATTTCCGGCAGCCGACGGTCAAAATATTCCAATGCCCGGGCATAGCCTTTTACATCGCGGCGATGACCGTACAACATGTCAAAATCCTCAAAATTGGTAAAAACCAGGCTTCCGGACGGAGCCGTCTTCATCTCCCGCAGCGTTGCGTCCCACAAAGCCTCAAGCCCCGCGGCGCGAACGCCTTTGGTAATGCCGCGATGCGCATAAATATCATTAATCGCCCCGACGGCAATCACCTCATGTCCGGCAACCTTAAGCCTGTCCAGCAGCGTTTCGCCAAACGGCTGCGCGGCATAATCGCGACGGTTGGCGGTACGGACAAATTCCCCGGTCTTCTCTCCGACAAACGGCCGAGCAATAATTCTCCCGATATGATATGGCTGCACCAAACGATAAGCCGTTTCGCAAACGTCATAAAGCCGCTCCAACCCAAAATATTTTTCATGGGCGGCAATCTGAAAACAGCTGTCGGCAGAGGTATAACAAATCGGTTTGCCGCTGCGGATATGTTCTTCGCCGAGTTCCTGAATAATGACTGTGCCCGAAGCCGCCTTGTTACCCAAAATTCCTGCCAGCCCGGCCTCATTAACCAACGCATTGGTCAACTCTGCCGGAAAAGAAGGATACTGCGGCGGAAAATGCCCCCAGCCTTGCAAATTAGGCAGCCCGGCCATTTCCCAATGTCCGGAAACCGTATCTTTGTCGACGCTGACTTCCCGGGCA
>UQFU01000005.1 GCA_900540425.1 uncultured Alphaproteobacteria bacterium | reverse complement strand
CGGCAGCGGCGGCAGCCATATGGGACTGTTTTTGCTCAGCTTCTTTCATCAGCATGTCAAACAGTTTTGCGGCGTTTTCCTCGGCGGCTTTTTTCTCGCTTTCGCTCGGACGGGTTCCCAAAACCATCCTAAGACGCTGAAAAATGACCAAGACGACGACCAAAAGCACTAAAATATCAAAATACTGTCCTAACATATCCCAACCTTTAATTGTTCCTTGAATTCTCCGCAAATCACATCTTATATCATATATATAATATTTGAAAGTTTAATCAACCATAATTATTTGACGAATTCGAAAATAAAGTGTAATCATTGTATTATAAAAATTTTATTAAAAAGGAGAAAAAAATGGCTGAAGAGCAGAACGGCAAAACCGCAAACGACAATCCCGAACCGGAAAACGGCAACCCCAATCAGGTTCCCCCGATTGTTATCAATAACCAATATATTAAGGATTTGTCGCTTGAAATTCCGCATGCTCCGGAAATTTTCCGCAACTTGAACGAAAACCCCGATGTCAATATTGACGTTAACGTCAACGCCAATCACATGCATGACAATTTCTTCAATGTTTCTCTGTTAATAAAAATGAACGGTGTCATTTCCGGCCGTCCTTTCTTCATCTTGGAACTCGAATACGCAGGCGTTGTCAGCATAAATGTTCCCCAGGAACACCTGGAACCCGTGTTACTGATTGAAATTCCGCGGTTGTTTTTCCCCTATGCCCGCAATATTGTTACCAACACCTTGGTCAACGGCGGCCTGCCGCCCCTGATGCTCAACCCGATTGACTTTGCGGCCATGTACCAACATCGCAAACAAACGTCTGATCAGCCGAAATAAGAAAAGAAAATCCGGGACTTTCCCGGATTTTTTATACCCTATGCCCTAATTGCCGCCAGTCTCACTCGGCAGCCTTGTTCTCCCCGGCCAGCCAAATTGCATTTTTCAGTTTTCCTTCCAAAAATTCCCGATGCTTGGCTTCAATATCTTCCGTAACGGCAAATACTCTTGGTTCACGATACTGACGATTTGTCGGCTCCGTAACACCGGTATTCCCGTTTGACCGTGCCGCCACAGCCGAATTCTTTTTATCCAGCAGAAAACTCGGCTCCCGTCCGCCCAAAAGCTCCAAATAAACCTGCGCCAACAACTGGGCGTCAAGCAAAGCGCCATGTAACGTACGATCGGTATTGTCAACGTTAAAACGTTTGCACAAAGCGTCGAGGTTAACGCGCGATCCCGGAAACAGCAGCTTGGCAATTTCAAGGGTATCAACCACTCTGTCCCAGGTAAACTGGGTTTTGCCGAGAAGCTTTTGCTCATGGTTGACAAACTTGATATCAAAAGAGGCGTTATGCGCAACCAACACGCCGTCACCGACAAAATCCAGCCACTCATCGACAATCTTATCAAAAGTCGGAAACTGCTTCAAATAATCATAGCTCAAGCCGTGAACCTTAAAAGCATCTTCCGGCACGTCGCGCTGCGGGTTGATATAACGATGAAACGTCACCCCGGTCGGAATATGGTTAATCAGCTCCACAGCTCCGATTTCAACCAGCTTGTCGCCGTTTTCAGGATCAAATCCGGTTGTTTCCGTATCAAATACAATCTCTCTGACCATCTTTACAACTCATCAATAATGCTTAACAATTCAACCTTCAAAACGCCAAGCGGCTTGTCGGTTTCAACAATCACGTCCGCCCGCAGAATCTTCTCGCGATTGCTCATCTGAACCGCCACAATTTTCTCAAAATCCACAGCCGTAATACCATCCCTTTTCATAACCCTTTGCTTTTGAAGCTCATAATCAACGTCGGCAACAACCACCAAATCGCAATAACGATCCCAACCCAGTTCAAATATAAGGGCCGCATCAATAAAAAAGACATCATCATAACGGCTGTTGCGACGTATCATCTCAAAAAAACGCTCTTCCAAAAACGGATGAACCAGCCCTTCCAGACGTTTCAGTTCCCGATTATCATTAAAGACCAAATCTCTCAATTTGCGTTTGTTAACTTTTCCTTTGTCCCCCACGCTAGGAAAATTTTCCAAAATCATACGGATAAAAGCAGGCTTCTGATAAAGAGCCCTCGTCCAACCGTCAATATCATAAACCACATAACCCAGCTCCCGGACCAATCCGGCCAAAGTTGTTTTCCCGCATCCGATAGAACCGGTAATTGCTGCTAGTTTCATTATAATCGCCTCAAATCATACAGTTGACGGACTTATACACAATTCGTTAACCTTTTGTGCATAACCTTCCTTCACCAGATTGTTATACAATAGTTATCACCGATTAACAAATTTATATCTGTAAGTTATATACAGGCAGATAAACTTATCCCCCCCTGTTGACAACTAAAATTATTAACAAAGGGTTAAATTTTGGGTTTACAAATATTGTTAATGATTTTTTAACGATTCTTAAAAAGCGGTTAATTTTGATTCACAATCTTACCCACAAAACTGCAAAGATATGCATAACTCTGTTTACAAGATTTAATCCACAGCTTTCACAGGCATATACTAACCACTAAAACTTTCTTTTTAAATAATATCTGGGCCCTTCGGGCTGTGTATAAAATAAATTGACATCCAAGAAAAAAAACAGTATAAACTAAATCACCCACCGGACATTTCCATGTCCTCTGTTATATATTCTCCACTTCTTATATATCAAGGTATTTCATGAATTTAAAAGAATTAAAGCAAAAATCTCCCCAGGAACTGCTGACTCAGGCCGAAGATTTAGGCATTGACGATGCTTCTTCCATGCGGGTGCAGGACTTGATGTTTGCAATTTTGAAAAAAGTTGCCGGCGAAGACAACACAATCTACGGCGAAGGCGTGATTGAAGTTTTGCAAGACGGCTTCGGTTTTCTGCGTTCTGCGGAATCCAATTATCTGGCCGGTCCCGATGATATTTACGTATCTCCGGCCCAAGTGAAAAAATTCGGGCTGCGCACCGGAGACACAGTCGAAGGGGAAATTCGTGCTCCCCGGGACAATGAACGCTATTTTGCTTTGACCAAGATTAATTCCATTAATTTTGAAGATCCTGAAAAATCTAAGCTTCGGGTTAATTTTGACAATCTGACGCCGCTTTATCCGACTGAAAAGCTCGATTTTGATGTTATAAACGGCGAAAAAGACTATACAACCCGCGTTATTGATCTTATCGCCCCTCAGGGAAAAGGTCAACGCGGCCTGATTGTGGCTCCGCCGCGAACCGGCAAAACAGTTATGCTGCAAAATATTGCCCATGCGATTGCCGTCAACCACCCCGAAGCCTATTTGATGGTTTTGCTGATTGACGAGCGCCCGGAAGAGGTAACAGATATGACCCGTTCGGTCAAAGGCGAGGTCATTTCATCTACTTTTGACGAGCCGGCAGCCCGCCATGTCCAGGTTGCCGAAATGGTTATTGAAAAAGCCAAACGTCTAGTCGAAACCAAAAAAGACGTTATTATCCTGCTTGATTCGATTACCCGTCTCGGCCGGGCCTATAATACAGTCATTCCCTCATCGGGAAAAGTTCTCACCGGCGGCGTTGACGCCAATGCCTTGCAGCGCCCGAAGCGGTTTTTCGGTGCAGCCCGTAATGTTGAAGAGGGCGGATCTTTGACGATTATTGCCACAGCATTGATTGATACCGGATCCCGTATGGACGAAGTCATTTTTGAAGAATTCAAAGGTACCGGCAACTCTGAAATTATTCTTGACCGCAAGTTAACGGATAAACGCTTGTTTCCGACCATCGACATTACCCGCTCGGGAACTCGTAAAGAAGAGCTGCTGGTTGACAAAGACACTTTGGCCAAAATGTGGGTGCTGCGCCGCGTGTTAATGCAAATGGGCATGACCGACGGCATGGAATTCCTGCTTGACAAGCTGCGGTTAAGCAAAGATAACCAAGATTTCTTCAATACTATGAATTCCTAAAAACGGGCCCGGTGAAAATCGGGCTTGTTTTATATTTTATCCAGCAAAAATCTTTTTAAATCCGGCATAGTATAAAAAATATGCCTGATTCCCAGTTCTCGGACTTTTTGAATATTATCCGGATTGTTGTTCATCGGGCAGCCCAAAAAAGCGATTGTTTCCATGCCAGCTTTCAATCCGGCTGTCAGCCCGGCCAAAGAATCTTCAATAACAAACGTGTCTTGCGGGCAGAATCCTGTTTTTTCTGCTGCCAGCAAAAACAAATCCGGTTTCGGTTTGCCGTGCGTTACCTGTTGGGCGGTAAAAATCTTGTTTTCGGGAAAATATTTGCCAAAGCCCAGCAGTTCAAGCTTACGCAATGTCTTGTCCAAATTTCCGCCGGTAGCAATACATTGTTCAAATTGCTGCAGCCTGAATATTTCTTCAACCTTCTCGACCGGTTCCATTTCTTTCATTGCCTCCCAGTCAAGATGCTTAAGCTCCAGCAAAAATTTGTCATTGATTTCAATTCCGAGCTCTGCCAGATTTTCTATTTTAGACTTTGGGCTTAACCCGCCGAGAATTTTGTTGGCTTTGTCAAAGTCCCAGTCAAGTCCGAAGTTCTTTTTGAGCAATTTTTGCCAGTTGGCAATCCACAAATGCTCTGTGTCGGAAATAACCCCGTCAAAATCCCATATAATTAGCTTAGATTGTTTTGTCATAAAACACCTATATTATTGGTTGTATAAAATCGAGTCCGTCTAAAGCCCGTACAAATGAATTTAAGCGATTCTATGACACATTGCTTAAGAAGAGGTAAATTTCCTCTCTGGAGTCAAAAAAACGGCCTTTTTTAAAACTTGCAAGATTTTGCAACTCCGATTATAACTTTTTTCAGATGTAAGGAGAAATTATGGATCAAAAGACAATATATGCCCTTTCTACCGTTTACGGCAAATCGGGCGTGGCCGTTGTTCGCGTTTCCGGGCAACAGGCGCTCAAAGCGGTTGAATTGATGACGGATTTGGATATTGGCCGGATTAAGCCGCGTTATGCTTACTTTACCGATATAAAGTCGGCCGTTGACGGATGCAAGCTGGATAAAAGCCTTTTGCTGTATTTTAAGGGGCCTCATTCTTTTAATGGCGAAGATATTGTTGAATTTCAGATTCACGGCTCCAGAGCCGTAATTTCCGGAGTCCTTGACAGTCTTGCCGCCATTCCCGGTTTTCGTCTTGCCGAACCCGGAGAATTTTCCCGACGGGCTTTTTATAATCATAAGATGGATTTGACCGAAGCTGAAGGTTTGGCCGATTTAATCGATGCCGAAACTTCCGAGCAGCAAAAATATGCTGTTCGCCAAATGGACGGCGAGTTAAAAAATCTTTATTCCCGCTGGCGGTCAGATTTGGTAAAAGTGTTGGCCCATCTCGAAGCTTTTATTGATTTTCCCGATGAAGATATTCCCGTTTCGGTTATGGGAGAAATGAAAAACACCGTATTTAAAGTTGAAAATGATGTTACGCGGCATTTGCAGGATGATAAAATCGGCGAGAGGCTGCGCGAAGGATTTCGAGTAGTTATTGTCGGGCCGCCGAATGCCGGCAAGTCGAGCCTATTGAATGCCGTTGCCAAACGTGAAGCGGCCATTGTTTCCGATATTGCCGGAACCACCCGCGATGCCGTTGACATTCATCTAGATTTAGGCGGCTATCCGGTTATGTTTACCGATACGGCGGGACTTCGGGAAGCAGAAGAGGAAATTGAAAAAAAAGGAATAGAAATTGCCTATAATAAAATAAAAACAGCTGATTTGATAATTTGTTTGTTTGATGCCTCAAAAGACTCTGTTCAAATATTTGATAATATTAAAAAAACATTTAAAGACAAGGTGTTGTACGCAGCCAACAAATGTGATAAATTAACATTTGAACAATGTTCAAACTTGCAAAAATCCGGATGCCTGGCCATTTCTGCCAAAGAAAAACAAGGGGTAGATATGCTGCTTGCCGCCATATCTGAACGCATCAAACAACGTTTTACCGCCAATTCCAATTTGCTGATTACCCGCAAACGTTATCGGGAAGCTTTGCAAGACGTTGTTGAGAATCTGCGGAATTTTAACTTTGATAAGGAGATTGAATTGACGGCCGAAGATATTCGCCTTGCTGCCCGCTCTTTGGGAAAAATTACCGGACAAGTTGAGGTTAATGAAATTTTGGATCGGATTTTCGGCGACTTTTGCATTGGCAAATAATTTGAAAACATTGCCTCCTCCATAAAAGGAATCGGATTTTTCCGTTCGGCAGACAGAAGAGCCTTTTTTGAGTAATCTTTTCTGTATTAATCTCTTGCAAATTATTTAATGTTATATTATACCCAAGAAAAAAAGATTTTGAGCTAACATAATGAATAATAAAGATTTTGATGTCGTCGTAGTTGGAGGCGGCCATGCCGGTTGCGAGGCTTGTGCCGCTGCGGCCCGTCTGGGTGCCAAAACGGCGTTGATTACTCACAAAATTTCTACTATCGGAGAAATGTCCTGTAATCCGGCTATCGGTGGTTTGGGAAAAGGCCATCTGGTACGCGAAATTGACGCTTTGGACGGTCTGATGGCCGACGTAATTGATAAGGCCGGCATTCAGTTTCGCATGCTTAATGCTTCCAAAGGTCCGGCTGTCCGCGGTCCTAGGGCGCAAGCCGATCGGGAATTGTATAAGAAATATATGCTTGAAGCGCTTCGGCGGCAAAATAATTTGGAACTGATTGAAGCCGCCGTTGAAGGAATGATAATTGCAAACAATACGGTGCAAGGCGTTGTTTTGGCGGACGGACGCCGGATAACCGCCAAAACGGTCGTTCTCACTTCCGGAACTTTCCTGAACGGTGTCATGTTTATTGGTCACCAAACCAGTATCGGTGGCCGCATTGGGGATGTGTCATGTAGTGGAATAACACCGTATTTAAAGTCTTTAGGGCTTAGGGTCGGACGGCTCAAAACCGGAACACCGGCCCGTTTGAACGGCAAAACGATTAATTGGGATATTTTGGAAAGCCAGGACGGTGACAATCCGCCGCAGCCTTTTTCTTACTTGACGGAGCGGATTTCTAATCCGCAAATCAAATGTTATATCACGCAGACCAATGAGCAGACGCACAAAATTATTCGTGATAATTTTAGCAAATGTGCACTTTTTTCCGGTTTGATTACCGGTATAGGCCCGCGTTATTGCCCGAGTATTGAAGATAAGCTGGTCAAGTTTGCCGACCGTACCAGCCACCAGATTTTTCTGGAACCGGAAGGATTGAACACGGATGTCGTTTATCCGAACGGCATATCCACTTCACTGCCTGCAGATGTTCAGGATGCTTTTATCCATACTATAAAAGGGCTTGAGAATGTTGAAATTCTGCGCCCGGCTTATGCTATTGAATATGATTATGTGGATCCTCAGGAACTCGATAACCGTTTAGCCTGCAAGAAGGTTCCCGGACTGTTTTTGGCCGGACAGATTAACGGCACCACTGGTTATGAGGAAGCCGCCGCCCAAGGATTGCTTGCCGGTCTGAATGCCGGGTTGAGTGCTTTGCAAAAAGAGCCTTTTATAATTGACCGCAGCGAAGCTTACCTTGGGGTCATGGTCGATGATCTGATTACCAAAGGCGTTGACGAACCTTATCGGATGTTTACTTCCCGTTCTGAATACCGTTTGTTTTTGCGGGCGGACAATGCAGATGCCCGCCTGACCGAAAAAGGCTGGCAAATCGGTTGCGTAAGCAAAGAACGGTACGATGTATTTAAACAAAAATATACAGAAATTAACCATTATCGCTTTCTGTGTGAAAATTTGTTTATTACGCCCAATGAGCTGGAGAATAAATATGGCATCAAGACCAAAAAAGACGGTACCCGGCGAACTGCTTTTAATGTCATGTCCTATCCTGATGTTTCACGTGAAACAGTAATTGCCGTCTGGCCGGAACTGAAAGATATGAGTCTTGCAGTTTATGAAGAAATTGAAATTGAAGCCAAATATGCCGGCTACCTTAAGCGGCAACTGGCTGATATTGAAATTTTCAAAAAAGATGAAAATCTGAAAATCCGGGAAGATATCGATTATGGCAAAATCGGCGGCTTGTCGCGTGAAATGGTTGCCAAGCTTTCAAAGGTTCGTCCGGCTACAATCGGCGAAGCTTCCCGTATTCCCGGTGTTACGCCGGCTGCGATTGCGGCTGTTCTCGGTTATGTAAACAAATAGGAGACAAAATGCCGTCTTTTCCCACTCGCCAACAAGCGCAGTTTTTATTTGAAGAAATTGTTGCCGAACGCAATGCTTCCGAACATCCTTTTCAGCCCGGCTGGGAAAAAGAGTATCGCAGTCATTGTGCGGCAGTTGCCCGAATTGCCGAAACCATTGCAGTCAAAACACCGTATTTAAACTCGGAAAAAGCTTATGTTTTTGGACTTTTGCATGATTCCGGAAAATACATTGACGAATACGCGCTGAATTATTTTCACGGTTTGTCTGGCTATCAGCGAATGATGCGCAAAGGTTATCCGGAGTTAGCCCGCATTTCCCTGACCCATACCTTTTATAAAAAAGATTTTGAATTGGATGATTATCCCTTTTCCAAACCGGATTTAATCAAATGCCGCGAACTGCTCAAAAAAATTGAGTATAACGATTATGATTTGCTGTTGCAGTTGGCAGACATGATAAACGATATGGGTACAACCTGTACGCTCGAATATCGGATAGACAGCGTTTGCCGCCGGCGAAACATCGCGCCTCAAAATTACCGTTGGGTGCTTTTGCGCCTTAATGAACTCAAAAATTATTTTGACGAACAATGCGGTTGCGATATTTATTCTCTTTTTAATCTGACAAGATAAAAAACTGACGATTTGTTAATCAATTCCGAATAAAATAAAGCCATTCTCATAAACTTTATTTGTTGCGGTGAAACAATGGAAACAAAAACATCTCCTTTTTTTATTCCTGAATTACTTACGGTGCGCGGCGGAACGCCGGTCTACGGATCGGTAGACGTTAGTGGCGCCAAAAATGCCATTCTCGGATTGATGGCGGCAGCTTTGCTGACCGATGAACCGGTTATTCTCAACAATGTTCCCTATATCAGCGACGTTTTGGAAATGGGGCATATTATGAAAGAGTTGGGCGTTGATGTCCGATATGCTCCCCGGCGGAAAATTTTATTTTTGCATGCCCGCACAATTACCAGTAATGTCATTTCCGAAAAAGCCGTGCATTTTCGCGCCAGCTATTATTTGTGGGGATCGCTGCTTGCCCGTTTCGTGCATACCGGAGAGTTCGATTCGCTTAAAGTCCTGATGCCCGGCGGTTGTTCCTTTGGCGGCAAACGGCGGACGGATTTTCATGAACAGCTGATTAAATCTGTTTTTAATGCCGAAATTGTCGAAGAGCCTTATAACGGGCGTCATTACCTGTGCTTTAATTTGCCTAAAGGCAAATCCTGCAGCGGCAACCCCGTCTATGCAACCTTCAAGGCTTCCCATGGTGCAACTTACCATTGGATGCTTTCAGTTGCCGGCTCTTCAGAGATTAAAATGATGTATAATTCGTCGATGGAGCCCGAAATTTCCAACTTGCTGATGATGTTGCAGCAAATGGGGCTGGGGCTTTCCGGCAACGAGCGAACCGGCCTGATTTATGACGGAAAAAACCGCGGCCTTTTGCACGGCGGAACTTTTTATGTGATTCCCGACCGTATGGAAGCGGCAACTTATGCGCTGTTGGCCGTGGGAACCAAAGGCGAAATCCAGATTAACAACATTAATTTTGAAAACTGCCGCCCCTGGTTCAGCCAGCTTTATAATATGTTTGAATCCGGCGTTTATTATTCGCCCGATAAAACCCAGCTTAATTTAAACTTTCGCAATCGGGCGCCGTTTGAAGGGGTGATTATGCAAATGTCCCCTTTTCCGGGAATGGAAACCGATTTGCAGCAAATTTGGACGCCGATATTGGGCCAGGCGCAAAGCGGGTCGTTTCTGGCCGATTTAATTTGGCCGGGGCGGATAGCTCATCTTGAGCAAATGGAAAAATTCGGCCTCCGAAGCGAAGCCGAACAGCGTGAAGTACGGGTCAGCCAGGAAATATCCGATAAAGTCCTGCTGGTTAAAATCAAACCTTCGCAATATCATGCCGCCGACGTTGAGGGAATGGACCTGCGCGGAACCATGGCTTTGATTATCATGGCTGCCATGACCGAGGGAAAAAGCAAAATCAGCACCCCAAGCTATGCCCTTCGCGGTTATCCCAACCTGATTGAGAATTTGCAACAACTGGGAGTCGGCATAACATCTTCGGCCAAAGGCACTCGTATTGAAGCTCTGCCGGAGTATGTCGGCTGATGCTGCAAAATTTTAGTTACCATACGCACAGCACATGGTCAGACGGATGCAATACGCTCCGTGAGATGCTTGACCGGGCCGTTAGTCTCGGTTGGAAAGAAATCGGCTTTTCCGATCATTTGATTGTCCATAAAGATATGAAAAAAAGTCCCAGCTGGCTGCGAATGCAAAAAGAAAAAGCACCTTGGATTTATGGTGACAGTTTCGCCGCCGCTGCCGAAAAATTTAAGGCATATAAGTCCGAATTACTTGAGCTGGCGCAGGAATACCCGCTGAAGATATACTTTGGCGCCGAGGTTGATTATTTTCCCTATCCCGAATGGAAACGGGAATTCCGTGCCTTTCAAAACGAGATTGGGCTGGATTATTATATCAGCGGCAACCACTTTTTGATTGATAATGATAATCAGGTGATTGATCCTCATAGCATTGAGTATTTAGGTTATGACGAAAACCGTCAAAAAGAACTGCTTTCCCGGCATTTTCGGATTATGGCGGAAGCGGTTGCCAGCGGGTTATTCACATTTTTGGCGCACCTAGATTATATGCGGCGGGTTAAGATCTGTACGGCGGAAATGTTTTGGGAAGAAAAAACGGCAGTTATCAAAGCTTTGGCAGAAAAAGGAATGCCGGTTGAACTAAGTACCAAAGGCCTGACCAAAAGCAGTGAAATGTTCCCCGCCCGGAAAATTTTACAAGAGTTGAAACGTTATAATATCCCGGTTGTCATCTCGGACGATGCTCATGAAACCCAAAGGCTTGGCGCCGATTTCAAAAAGGCGGAAACTTTGCTCAAACAATTAAACTATGCCAATCGTTGGAAAATGCATTAGGAGTAAAATATGCAAAAATATACCTATCATTGCCATACCACGTTTTCAGACGGAAAAAGTTCAATTAAGGAAATGCTTGACCAGGCCGTCAGACTGGGTTTTACGGAGATAGGCATATCCGATCACCTCGCCGTTCACAAAAATTTTATGCAAAGCCCGAGCTGGCCGCGTTTTTCCGAATATTATGCCCCGCATATTTACCGTAACGATTTCAAATCGGCAATTAATGATTTTCAACGCCATGCCGACAATATCCGATTGATAGCCGCCAATTATCCGTTGAAGGTCTATGTCGGTGCCGAAGTCGATTATATGATATACGACGGCTGGCTTGATGAATTTGCCGATTTTCGCAAACAGGTCGATTTGGATTATTGTCTGACCGGCAATCACTATGTTTTTAGTGCGGACGGCGAAACTTTGTACCATCCGCGCGATATAGCCGTTCTGTTTTCGGCAGAGGAACAGGAAATAATTATCCGTCGCCATTTTAATACGCTGACGACAGCCGTAAAATCCGGCTTGTTTGATTTTCTCGCCCATCTTGACTTTATGCGTAAAGCCGCGGTTTATACACAGGAACGTTTTATGCCCGAATTGGATGAACTGCTGAAAGCGCTGGCCGTCAAAAACATGCCGGCAGAAGTCAGCTCCAAAGGCCTTCGCAAAAGCGGCGAGCCCTACCCTGCTTTGCCGTTGATTGAAAAAATGCGCCGCAGCGGCATACCGGTTGTTATTTCTGATGATGCCCACCATGCGGAAGATTTGGGGGCCGACTTTGATAAGATAGAAAAAATATTGCAAAAAATGAATTATACCAATCGTTGGAAATTAAATAAGGACTAAAATGCAGAACTACAGTTACCATGCCCACACGCATGCCTTGAACAAATATGACGGTAAAAACACCGTCTCCGAAATGATTGCCAAAGCGGAAGAAATCGGCTTTTCCGAACTGGGAATTACCAACCACCTCTGCTACCACCCTAATATCCCGTTGTCCAACCCGATGAGTTATCGGGACCTCGGACGGGCTGTTGAAGATTATCGGCAAATCGTTGAAGAAATCAGAACGGCTGCCCGCCGGGCTAAAATAAAAATCTATGCCGGCTTTGAAGTCGATTTCTTTCCTTCTGCCCGATGGCGGAAAGATTTTGAAAAAATTATGTCCGCCGTAAAAGCCGATTATTACATCGGTTCATCGCACTATATGCGTAATTCCGATGAAAGTGAACTGATAAATCCTTATGATGTTCTGCTTCATGGCTATCCTTGCTCTTCCGGCGCTATAGAAAAATACTTTCCTTTGTGCTGGGATAATGTCGTTGAATCGATTAAAAGCGGCTATTTCAAATTTATCGCCCACCCGGATTTATATAAAATTTTCAAATTGGGAATAGGTCCTGAATGGGACAAAGCCAAATGGCGGATTATTGACGCCTTGGCAGAATATAACCAGCCGTATGAATTGAACACTTCCGGCTGGAACAAAGCCGGAGAGCAACATCCGCATACCTGGATGCTGGAAGAATTAGGCAAAAGAAACGTTCCGGTTGTCATTTCCGACGATGCGCATAGTACGGCAATGCTCGGACAGCATTTTGAACGTGCCGAAAATCTGTTGCAAAGTATGAACTATCGGGCCAGGTTCCGTTTCTGAGGGAATGAAATGCAAAAATTTACCTACCATTGCCATACGAATTTCGGGAATATTTTTGACGGCAGGAACTCAGCCGCCGAAATGATTGCCCAAGCCGAAAAGCTCGGATTTGATAAAATCGGCATCAGCAATCATTTTATTTATCATCATCATGGCCCGACAACCTTGCCGATGATGTTTAATGACAGCCATAAAGCCCTTGAAGCATTCAAAACCAATGTCGAAAATATCCGCAATGCTGCCGCTCACGCCCGTATCCCGGTCTATGTCGGTTTTGAGGTCGATTATTTTCCCTCTTCGAGATGGCGCGATGAATATGAAAAAATGCGCTCCGAACTGAATGTTGATTATTGGATTGGTGCCGTTCACAACCTTTGCAGTCCCGACGGAGAAAATGTAATTAACCTCTATGATATATATTGGCACAATATCCGAACCCATGAACATCTGGTGCCCAAATACTATGCCGCAGTATACGATATTCTCATCGAAGCGATTAACAGCGGATATTTTGATATTATTGCTCATTTGGATATTTTTAAAGTATTTAATCTTGGTACCGGCCCTGAATGGAATCAGGCAAAACGGCGGGTTTTAGACGTTTTGGCAGCCAAAGGGCAAATTTTTGAACTAAACACTTCCGGCTGGAACAAATGCGGTGAACAACACCCCGAAGAATGGGTGCTGGCCGAAGCGAACCAACGAAACATTCCCTTGTTGATTTCGGATGACGCACATGCCGTTGAGCAATTAGGCCAGCACTATGAACGCGCCGAAGAAATTTTAAGCCGCCTCAATTACCAAAACCGCGTTGATTTAAAACCCTAATTCCTTAAAAATGCTAAGGATTAGAGTCAAGAAATGGTGTTTAACTTTTTGAATTTAAAACATTTTTAAAATCGTGTTTATAACTCGGTTATTTTGGTTTTAAATTTTTAAATAAAATTATATAAATTTAGGTATGAAAAATACCGAGCAAAAATATAATGTTTCACGTGAAACACTTAACCTCCTGAAGGCTTATGAAGCTTCTCTTTGCGAGTGGCAGCAAAAGATGAATCTGGTAAGCAAAAACTCGCTGCCGGAAGCTTGGAAACGTCATTTTTTGGACTCGATGCAGCTCTTTTCTTTACTGCCGGAAAATGCCAAAGTCGTGTATGATTTTGGCTCCGGTGCAGGGTTTCCGGGAATGGTGCTGGCGGTTATGGCTAAGTCTGAAACGCCGTATTTAAAATTTAAATTAGTGGAAAGTATTAAGAAGAAAACGCTGTATTTAAATACGGTAAAGGAATTGACCGGTGCTAATGTCGAAATCATTAATGAGCGAATAGAAAATATTCGTCCGCAAATTGCCGACGCCATTACCTCAAGAGCCATGTGTGCCTTGCCCGACTTGTTGAAATACGCCCGCCCCTTCTGCGGAAAGAAAACCAAATTGATTTTCCTGAAAGGGCGCAGCTATGAACAGGAGTTGAATACAGCTCGGAATGAATGGGAGTTTGATCTTGAAATATTGCCCAATCAGGAAAGTGATGACGGCGTTATTTTAGTTATAACCGGTTTACACCATAAGGGAGAAAAACATGCCTAGAATTATTGCAATAGCCAATCGCAAAGGCGGTGTTGGAAAAACTACCACCACCATTAACGTTGCCACGGCCATGGCCGCCGCCGGCAAAAAGGTATTGGTAATTGATCTTGATCCGCAGGGAAATGCCTCTACCTCCATGGGAATAAACAAACGCGGGCGTATGGCTTCGTCGTATGAGGTTTTGATTGGCGAGCGCAAATTGTCGGAAGCGGTTGTCTGGACCGAGATTCCGAACTTTTCTCTGGTTCCGTCATCGCCGGATCTGGCTGCGGCCGAAATCGAGCTTGTCGACATGGAAAACCGCGAATTTGCACTCAAACGGGCTTTAATGCGTGATGCTGTCAATTATGATTATGTGCTGATTGACTGCCCGCCGTCATTGAGCCTGGTAACGATTAACGCCCTGGTCGCCGCCAATGCCGTGATTGTTCCGCTGCAATGCGAATTTCTGGCATTGGAAGGGATTACCGACCTGATCCGCAATATTAACCTGATTAAGAAAAACTTTAATCCGGCTTTGGAATTACAGGGTGTCGTGCTGACGATGTATGACCGCCGCAATAATCTGTCGCAAATGGTTGAAGACGATGTCAGAAGCTTTTTCGGCAAAAAGGTTTATAATACCGTAATTCCTCGTAATGTCAGAATTTCCGAAGCGCCGTCACACGGAAAGCCGGTTTTGTTGTATGATTTTAAATGTCCGGGTTCACAGGCTTATATCAGCCTCACCGGAGAAGTACTGAAAAGAGAAAAGGAAATTGCCGCATGATTGATAATGAATTGGATGCTCTGCTCGGCAAAGACGAAAATAGCGCCTCCGCCAGCCATAATAAACGCAAAAGCCTGGGGCGCGGTTTGGGGGCATTGCTCGGCGAAGATGCCGACATTAGCCTGGAATTGGAAAGCGGGACACCCCCGCAGGCTGATACAATGGTCGAAGTTTCCCGCCTGGCACCGGGAAAATATCAGCCACGTACCGAGTTTGACGAAGAAGCCTTAAACTCCCTCGCCGCCTCAATCCGGGAAAAAGGGGTACTCCAGCCGCTTTTGGTTCGCCGCCTTGGTGATAAGTATGAAATCATTGCCGGCGAAAGACGCTGGCGGGCTGCTAAACTGGCCGGCTTGGATAAAATTCCGGTTATTGAAAAAGAATTTACCGACCAGGAAGTCTTGGAAGTTGCGCTGGTTGAAAACCTGCTGCGTGAAAATCTTTCTGCTATTGAAGAGGCCGAAGGCCTGCAGAGATTGATTGAGGAATTCTCACATACCCAGGAAGCCTTGTCGCAAATTGTCGGAAAATCGCGCAGCCATATAGCCAATATTTTACGTTTGCTTTCTTTGCCGGAAAGGGTTAAAACGATGATTAAGGAAGGCAAGCTTTCGGCCGGCCATGCCCGTGCGCTGGTTGGGTTGGACAATGCTGAGGCTTTGGCCAAACAGATTATTGAAAAAGGCCTGAGCGTCCGGCAGGTTGAAGATTTGGTGGCAAAGCTGAAAGAAGGCCGCAAACCCGAAACCAAAAAAACGGCGGCAAAAGATGAAGACTTGGCCGAAATTGAAAAAGACCTGATTAAGAAACTCGGTCTGCGTATCAAAATCACCCCCAGCAAACAGGGCGGCGGCAAAGTTGTTATGCAATATGGATCCGTAGCCGAACTGGACATGATTTTGAATATTTTGGAGAGCAAACGTCAGAATGAAACCCTGTCTTCTTCGAACACTGTATTTAAAGCTCCGGAAACGGCCGGAGAAACCGGAAAATTCACGATTAAAATGATTGATTAACAAAAGAGAGAAAAACATGAGTATTTTAGAAAACATGATTCAAAGATGTACCGAAGCCGGCTACACCACCACCAAAAACGTTGAAAAAATTGCCAAGGCTAAAAGCATGATGTTTGGCGAAAACGAATGGCAGCGCTGCCCCTGCGACGGCAATAATCCTGCCCGTTATTGCATTTCCGAACAATGCCGCAAGGATATTGAAGAAAAAGGCGTTTGCCATTGTAATTGCTATACCAAGGCCGATCTGAAAAAGACTGAAACCGCATAGAATTAAAGCCCCTCAAATGAGGGGCTTTTTTCACCTGGCCTTATGAAGCGAAATTTTTTCAGGATTGCGGCGTATTAGCTCAATGTTGATATCGGCGTCATACAGCCTGAGCAAACGTTGGATGTTTCTTTCACCGACACCGCGCCCGATTTCGGCGGCATCGGCCTTTTTGAAATCCATGCCGGCCAAGTGGGCGGCATGTTTAAGTTTGACCCGGTATTCCCAGCGCAGTTTCATCAACTCCAGACCTAAAGCCCGGCAGACTTCCCGATAGGTGAATTTTTTTACAATCATATTTTCAGCTCCCGTTTTGTTAAGTTAAAACAAAACCGCCAATTCTAAAAAGAACGGCGGTGGAGCTCAAAAACTGTAATGGTACAGTCACACTTATTCGACCTGCAACAGGCTTATATCGTGCACTCCACCAAAGTGGATTTTTACCATTAAGATGTTTTTGAGACACCGCAGCCCATCTCTGAACTGCGAGGATTAGGATAAAGCAACAGGCCAAAATTGCAAGGGAAATTTTTTACCAAGAAGTCCAGGCGTTTTCAATATGGCGAATCCGCAAAGGAAAAGACACCAGTACCGCGTCAAAGCGCATTCTATAATCCCGATACTGCGGATATTTTTGCAAAAAAGCCTCGGCGCCGCGGACAATTCTTTTTTGCTGGGCCGGAAGAATTGAATAAGCGGCATTATCAAGCGTTCGGCGTTTTTTGACTTCGGCAAAAACCAGCGTTTTGCCCCGACAGGCGATAAAATCTATTTCTCCGGCTTTGGTTCCGCGGCCGGTTTTATAATTGACGGCAATGATGCGATAGCCTTTGCAGCGCAGCCACAACCGGGCGCAAAATTCGGCAAGGCGGCCGTTATGATAATTGGTTGGGTTCATCTTTAATTTTCAACGCCAGAGCATAAATTTCATTTTTATTGAGGCCATATTGTTCAACCAGTTCTTTGACCGCCGTTTTGAGCGGAAGCCGAGACAATTTCTCCCGCAGCAGAGAATCTATGTCCAATTCTGCGGCAGCGGTTTCTGAAGGCGGCGCAACCATAAACACCATCTCGCCTTTGGGTTCTTTGGCCGAGAAAGCCTGAATGATTTTGTCGGGCGTGCCGGAAACGGTTTCTTCATAAATTTTGCTGATTTCGCGGACGACGGCCATTTCGCGGCTGCCGAAAATCTCCCGGGCAGCGGCCAGCGTTTTGAGAATCCGCGGCGCCGTTTCATAAAAAACCAGGGTGGCGTCCAAATCTTTCAGGGCGGCAAAGGTTTCTGCCCGGGCTTTGTCTTTGTTGGGAATAAAACCGGCAAACATAAAGCGGTTGGTCGGCAGTCCGGAGAGCTGCAAAGCGCAAATCAGGGCACAGCAGCCGGGAAGAGTAAAAATTTCCACCCCTTGTTCCCGGCAAGCGCGAATCAGCTTGTATCCGGGGTCGGAGATCAGCGGCGAACCGGCATCGCTGACCAGAGCGACGGCCAAGCCCTCCCGATTGACGGCATCAATCAGGATTTGCGCGTGTTCGTGCTCATTATGATCGTGAAGGGTGACGAATCTTTTTTTGAGGCTGATGCCCAAAAGAGAAAAAAGCTTTTTGGTTATGCGCGTATCTTCGCAGGCTATCAGGTCAGCAGCCGCCAGCGTTTCGACGGCCCGGGGGGAGATGTCGCCGAGGTTGCCGATCGGCGTGGCGACAATGTATAAACCTTTTTTCATGTATCTCTGCTCTTTACAATCTGCGTTTTTTATTCTAAATCTAAGTATTAGTTGATTAATGATGCTTTTTAAGGAAAATTGCAAGTGTTAAAAAAATTAAACCTGCTGCTTATTTGTCTGATGATGAGCGGATGCGCCTCCTCCAACAAGCCGGTTTTGCGCGGCGGAAGCACCGAGCAGGCTTTGGACTTCAGCGAAACGTGGCTGGCGCCGCAATACGAAGAAGGCATTTTCCGCGTTGGGATGCTGTTGCCTTTGACCGGAAAAGCCGCCAAACAGGGTCAGGGGTTGAAAAACGCCGCGATGATGGCAATGGACGACGTTAAAAACCCGGAATTGATTTTGCAGTTTTATGATACGAAAAGCACGCCCGAAGGCGCCAGAACCGCCGTTCAAAATGCCCTCGGACAACGGGTGCGGCTGATTATCGGCCCGTTAAGCAGCGGAGAAGTCAGAGCAATTTCCGAAGAAACGGTTTATAACCGGGTTCCGGTTATCGCCTTTTCAACTTCCAAAGATGTTTTGCAGCCGACGGTTTATACCTTGGGGCTGCTCATTGACGAGCAGGTCAACCGGATTATGTCTTATGCCGCTGCGCAGGGGCGCAGCCGGTTTGCGCTTTTGCTGCCGGACAACAGCACCGGGATTGCGGTGGCTAAAGCGGCCATTGCTTCGGCAGCCCAAAATCAGGTTGAAGTCGTAAAAATTGCTTTTTATCCCCCCAACACTTCAAACTTTGCCAATATTGTCAAACAGCTGACCGATTACGGAACCCGCAGTACCGCCCTTAACCGGAAAAAAGCCGCCTTATCCGCTTTGGCGGCTAAAGGGGATATTTCCGCCCAGCGGCAATTAAAACAGCTGAAAACGACCAATTCAATGGGAGATCCCGGTTTTGACGCGGTTTTGATTCCTGAATACGGGTCAAAACTAAAATCAATCATTTCGATGTTCGGCTATTATGACGTTTATGCCCCGGAAGTCAAATTTCTCGGCACCTCAATTTGGGAAAGCAGCAGCCTGAACAAAGAAAGCATGATTATTAACAGCTGGTATCCGACTTTGTCCCGTTATCAGAGCGCTTATTTTTCCAACAAATATTCCAATTTGTTCGGCGAGCGCCCCAACAGTCTGTATTCGTTTGCCTATGATGCGGTGGCGCTGGCTTCGGCACTGTCAAAATATCAGGACAGCGACGATTTGAATTATGCCATTACCAATCCTGACGGTTACATTGGCATTAACGGTACTTTCCGCTTGTTTGCCAACGGCAGCAACCAGCACAGCCTGGACATTATGGAAATCCGTTCCGGCGGCGACGCCGTTGTTGACGCGGCTCCAAGACGGTTTTCGGGCGATGACAGCCATTATTATAACCGGGAAGAATTCGGAAGCTATCAGGTTTCGCATCCGCAAATTTTCGGAAAGCCCCAAAGCGAAGCAGAAACGCAAATTTTCGGAAACCGGATTTATGGCGGAGAAGGACAAGAATTTTAGCTGATAAGTCAAATTTCACTTGAATTCTGTTTGGTTTTCGACAATATTAGTGGTGGAGAGCGCTGGGTCAGAACGCCGCCAATCTGGTCAGGTTCGGAAGGAAGCAGCCATAACGGCATTTCTGAGGTCAGAGGCTCTCCACCAGTTGATTTTTTTAAGTTGAAGTCATGTCCGAAGAAAAAAGTAGCCAATATGTGGTTTTAGCCCGCAAATACCGTCCGCAGACGTTTGACGACCTGCTGGGGCAGGACGCTTTGGTGCAGACTTTGACCAATGCCATCAAAAACAACCGCCTGCATCATGCTTATATTCTGACCGGTATTCGCGGTATCGGCAAAACGACGACTGCGCGGATTATTGCCAAAGCTCTCAACTGTACCGGAAAAGACGGTCAAGGCGGCCCGACAATCCGTCCCTGCGGCGTGTGTGAAAACTGCCAGGCGATTGCTGCCGGGCGGCATATTGACGTGATGGAGCTTGACGCGGCGTCCCGCACCGGCGTTGACGACATTCGCGAGATTTTGGACGGGGTACGTTACAAGCCGACCAATGCGCGGTACAAGATTTATATTATCGACGAAGTTCACATGCTTTCCAAAAACGCTTTTAATGCGTTGCTCAAAACTTTGGAAGAGCCGCCGTCGCACGTTAAATTTATTTTTGCCACTACCGAAATCCGCAAAGTGCCGATTACGGTACTTTCCCGTTGTCAGCGTTTTGATTTGCAGCGTTTGTCGATTGAAAATCTGATGACTTTGTTTACACGGATTCTGGAAAAAGAACAGATTGCCGCCGACAACGAGGCTTTGCAGATTATTGCCAAAGCCGCAGACGGTTCGGCTCGCGACGGATTGTCAATGCTGGATCAGGCAATTTCGCTCGGCGCCGGAAAAGTTGAAACGGGAATCGTCAAAAACATGATTGGCCTGGCAGACCGCAACCAAACTTTTGAGTTGTTTGAGCAGCTGGTTAAAGGTCAGACGGACGCTTTGCTCGGAAATATTCAGGAACAATACAAAAACGGCGCTAATCCGTTGACGATTTTGCAAGATCTGGTCAATATTACGCACATGATTGCCAAAGCCAAGATTATTCCCAGCTCGGCAGATGAAATCAGCCTTTCGGAAAACGAAAAGGATTTGTGCAAACGGCTGGCCCCGGAAATTTCGATTGCCATTCTTTCCAAAGTCTGGCAGATGCTGATTAAAGGCATCAGCGAGCTGGCGATTGCCCCGGTACAGATTGACGCCTTGGAAATGATTTTAATCCGTATTGCCTATTCGGCCAATCTGCCGACGCCGTATGAACTTTTAAATGACGTAAAAAAAAACTCTAGCCTATCGCACGCATCTTACCCTTGTTTCCTTTCCCGCCGTACCGGCGGTTTCCGTCCGCCAAGAAAGCGTTCCGGCGGAAAAAAAAAATAGTAATTTAAGCTCTCCGGCACCGGTAGCCGAGGTTTCTGCAACGGCAGGAAGCGCCGTTTTCAACAAGCCGGAAGATTTGATCGAATATATGGAGAATCATAAAAAGATTCTGGCCGCCTGCGCCCTAAAGCAAGACGTTTCAATCCATGAATTCCGCGACGGTTATATCAAGATGACGGCGGATATTAAAATTGACACCGACTTTTTGATGAATCTGCACAAGATTTTGCTTGAAGCTACGGGCAAAGAATGGAAAATCGATTCCAGCCACGGGGCTTTGGGCGAGACTATTGCCGCCAAAGAAAGAGCCGCGGAAGAAGAATATAAACGCAATATTTCCGAATATCCGCTGGTTAAGGCGATTTTAGCCGAATTTAAAGGCGCTAAAATCGAGACACTGACCCGCAAATTTAACAATGAAAATTCGGCGGGTGAGGAAGATGACGATACGGCGGAAAACGAAATCTTTTTTGATGAGGAGTAACAAATAAATGATGAATATTCAAGGAATTATGAAACAAGCGCAAGCAATGCAGAAAAGAATGGAAGAGATGCAGGAAAAACTGGCCCAGGAAGAAGTCGAAGGCGTCAGCGGCGGCGGAATGGTAAAAGTTACGCTGAACGGGAAGTTTGAGATGAAAAAGCTGGAGTTGGACGGTTCTCTTCTGAATATCGACGAAAAAGACATTTTGGAAGATTTGATTATTGCTGCTTATAACGATGCCAAAAACAAAGTTGACGACAAGATGCAAAACGGCGTCAAAGACGTTACCGGCGGAATGAACCTCGGCGGACTGAAGCTGCCTTTTTAGGGTATGGACATGGCCGGACAGGATATTGAAAAATTAATCAAGCTGGTTTCCAAATTGCCATCGCTGGGAACGCGCTCGGCGCGGCGGATTGTTTTGCAACTGCTCAAAAAACGCGAAAACCTGCTTATGCCGCTGATCGATGCAATGCAAAACGTGGCGGATAATGTTCAGACCTGTGAAATCTGCGGAAATTTTGATACAACTTCCCCCTGCTCCATTTGCGCTTCGGAGTTACGCGAAAACGGCATTTTATGCGTTGTGCAGGACGTTGCCGATCTTTGGGCAATGGAGAGGGTGTCCTTTTTTAAGGGAAAATACCATGTCTTAGGCGGAATTTTATCGGCCTTGGACGGCATAACCCCTGAAGACTTGAATATTGAACAGCTGATTGCCCGCATCGGGCAGGAAGACATTAAAGAAGTTATTTTGGCGCTGCCGGCAACGGTTGACGGGCAGATAACGGCGCATTATCTGGTTTCGCGGCTGAAAGGGTTTGAGATTAAGGTTTCGACGCTGGCTCAGGGAATTCCGATGGGAGCGGAGCTGGATTATATGGACGAGGGAACTTTGCAGTTAGCCCTGAATTCACGCAAGGCTTTATAATTCCATATTTTTGAAAAAACAATAAAATTGCCTGTTATTTTCCGATAACAGGCCGTTTTTTATTCTATCGTGTTTTCAATCAGGCGGTCGAGATTATCCCTTTCGTTTTTGTTATAGCCATCGGAATTTTTAGCAACCGGTTTAGAGGCGTTTTCCGGGCGTCCAGACGATTTTTTAATCTGCGGGCGGGCCAGCTTGTCAAAAAGCTCTTCCGCATCGTCTCCGGGCCGGCGGCGCGTTTTTTGAGCCGATCCCTTTTGGGTTTGAGATTCCGGTTCGGCCTTTTGTTCCTTTTCTCCCCAGGAACGCGTTTTTTCGCGGATATTCTCCAAGGTTTCTTCCGGCAGCATTTCTTCCAGCGGTTTGGCAAAGGATCCGGCCAATTTGAAGTATTTTGACTCTTGCAACGCTTTAGGCTGCGTTTTTTCCGGCATCATCCAGCCAATCATGATATTAAACAAAACGACCAGCAAAAAGGCCCGGGCGATGCCAAAAAACAGGCCTAAAATCCGGTCAGCCGTACTTAATTTGGAATTGCGGATATCTTTAATCAGCCCGTTGGTGGCAAAAAACCAAATCAGCATAAAAACGATTAAAATCAAAATTGCCGTTACAACTGACGACATCCAGCCGCCAACGATATATTCTTCGACGACGGGTTCAAAAACCGGCAGCAAATAAATAATGGAAACCGTAGCCAGAACCCAGCCGATTATGGACAGAACCTCTTTGACCAAGCCGCGGTTCAGGGCAATCAGAGCAGAAATTCCGACGATAATTAAAATGATGACATCAACATTATTCATTTGCGGTAAGCCTTTTTCAATTAAACATATTTATCAATCTTTGAACATTGCCGATTTCAAAAACATTCAAATCATAGCTTTTGCCGTTATCTTTGCTGTGGCGCGGCGGCGTTATGGCGCTGGCAAACCCCAGTTTGCGGGCTTCTTTCATGCGAAGCGACGGCTGGCTGACCGCCCTCACCTCGCCTGAAAGCCCGATTTCTCCAAAGATAACCATATCATGCGGCAGCGGCTTGTTGGTCAGGGAAGAAATAACGGCCATGGCTACCGCCAAATCGGCTGCCGGCTCGGAAATACGTAGGCCGCCGGCAATATTCAGGTAAACGTCCTGAGAACTCAAATTCATTCCGCAACGGGCTTCCAAAACCGCCAAAACCATTGCCAGACGGTTGCCGTCCCAGCCAACGACGGCCCGTTTGGGACTGGAATAACCGGTGGGACTGACCAGAGCCTGAATTTCGACCAAGACCGGACGAGACCCCTCAATACCGGCAAAAACGCAGGAACCGGAAATATTGCCCTGACGTTCGGCCAAAAACAATGCCGAAGGGTTTTCAACTTCAACCAATCCCTGGTCCTGCATTTCAAAAACGCCAATTTCATCGGTAGCGCCGTAACGGTTTTTTACCGCGCGCAAAATTCGAAAGTGGTGTCCGCGTTCGCCTTCAAAATACAGCACCGTATCCACCATGTGCTCCAGAACCCGGGGACCGGCTATTGATCCCTGTTTGGTAACATGGCCGACCAGAAACAGCGTAAAGCCTTTTTTCTTGGCCAGCTTTATCAGTTCATAGCTGCAGGCGCGTACCTGAGCAACGCTGCCGGGCGTGGATTCAACCTCTTCCAGGTACATGGTCTGGATAGAATCGATAATTACCACCGCCGCGTTCGACTTTTCCAAAGTAGCGATAATATCTTTGATATCGGTCGCGCTGGCCAGTTTGACCGGTGCCGTTTCCAGCCCCAGGCGCTTGGCGCGAATTCGCACCTGGTCAATCGCTTCCTCGCCGGAAATATAATAACATTCGGGACTGTCGGGCAAATTGGCGATTTTGGCGCAGGTTTGAAGCAGCAAAGTCGATTTGCCGATGCCGGGATCGCCGCCGACCAGAATAACCGAACCGGGAACCAAGCCGCCGCCGCAGACGCGGTCCAGTTCTTTGATGGAGGTGGTGAGGCGGTTGAGTTTTTCCTGGCTGCCGCTCAAAGGCACAAAATCAATGATTTTACCTTTACGTTTGGCCGGAAGATTGGAAAAACCCTCACCACCGATTTTTTCTTCGACAATGGTATTCCATTCGCCGCAGGCATCGCATTTTCCCTGCCAGCGGGGATAAACCGCCCCGCAGTTTTGGCATACAAACTCACTTCCGCCTTTTTTTGCCATCGGTTATACCTCTACCTTAATCGGCCCCTGAGAGCAGCCGTTAATAAACTGGCAAACATAGGGATTGGTCGTTTTATCCATTTCCTTAACCGTTCCCTGCCAGATGATTTTGCCATGATAAAGCATGGCGATACGGTCGGCGATCTTGCGTGCCGAAGCCATATCGTGGGTAATGGTCAAAGCCGTTGCCCCCAGGCCTTTTACGGATTCAATAATCAAATCATTGATAACGTCGGCCATAATCGGATCAAGACCGGTAGTCGGTTCGTCAAAAAAGATGATTTCGGGACGGGTGGCAATTGCCCGGGCCAGTCCGACGCGCTTTTGCATGCCGCCGGAAAGTTCGGACGGAGACAAATCGGCAACGTCTGGCGCCAGTCCGACCTGCCGCAAAACGCGGACAGCTTCGTTTTTGGCCTGTTTTTTGGGCATTTTTTTATTTTCGAGCAATCCAAAGGCCACGTTTTCCCATACGCTTAAGCTGTCAAACAATGCACCGCCCTGAAACAACATTCCCATTTTGGCATGCATTTCTTCTTTTTCGTTTTCATTAAGGCCGACAACTTCGCTATCGTCAACCAGTATAGAACCGGCATCGGGCTGAAGCAGCCCCTGGATACATTTTATCAAGACCGATTTTCCGGTTCCGGAACCGCCGATAACCACCAAAGATTCCCCCTTGGCAATTTCTAAATCCACACCGTCCAAAACGATTTTTTTGCCAAAAGATTTTTTGAGGCCGGAAATTTTTATTTTTGCATCTGACATTGTTGGTTCCTCATTATTTGGAGAAGAAAACTTCGGTAATGATATAGTTGAAAATCAAAATCAGGATAGAAGCCGACACCACCGCATTGGTCGTAGCCGTTCCCACGCCTTGGGCGCCGCCTTTGGACTTGTAACCGTTATAGCAGCCCATCAGCGAAATAATAAAGCCGAAAACCGCCGCTTTGACAACACCTGTGGTAATGTCCAGCGCTTGCAGGTCTTGCAGGGTTGCATTAATGTAGTTGGCCGGGTTAAATCCCAGTTTGTAGACGCCGACGACATAACCGCCGAAAATACCGATGACATCGCCAATCAAAACCAAAATCGGCAAAACCAGCACGCCGGCAATCAGACGCGGCGCCACCAGATATTTGAACGGATTGGTCGAAAGGGTTACCAGGGCATCAATCTGTTCGGTAACGCGCATGGTTCCGATTTCGGCGGCCATTGCCGCACCGATACGCCCGGCCACCATCAGGGCAGACAAGACCGGCGCAAGCTCGCGGGTTACGGAAATCAGCACCACGCTGGCAACCGTGCTCTCGGCGCCAAAGCTGGCAAAACCGGAATAACTTTGCAGGGCAATGACCATACCGGCAAAAATCGTCGTCAAACCGACAACCGGAAGCGAATAGAACCCGATATCGACCATTTGACGCACCAACAGCCGCCAATAAAACGGCGGGGTAACGCTATGGTATAATGACTGGGCGATAAAAATCGACAGTTCGCCAACCCGGGAAACAAACTTAACCAGCGGTTTTCCCTGTCTTCTTAAAAAATTTTCAATGACGCGTACAAGCATGGAAACTCTCTTATCTGTTAAATCAAATTATGAGCATCTTAGAACTAACCGCCCCGAAAATCAACAAACTTATCAAAGTCATCACAAGCTATTTTACTGCCGGAGGCCAGCGCAAGGCGGCTAAAATTTTATCGGGAGCGGAAGCTTCAAACGCAGCAAGGGCAGTTTGCAGCCGCTGAATTCCCAAACCGCCGACAGCGGCAGGCGGTCAAACTCTTGCGGCGCGGAAACAAGCTCCACCGCCAAATCAAGACGGGAGCGGCGCAGGCTGGGCAGTTTAAGAATTCCAACCCCGCGAACCTCAAGCATTCCGGCCAATATTTCAGGAGCCGAAGCATAAATTGTTTCCCGTGAAACAATCAGGTCAACCCGGTCATCGGCAACAAGTTCCGCCCCCTGCCCGCTAATCAGGCGCAAGCATAAATCCGATTTCCCGCTGCCGGAAGCTCCAAGCAGCAGAATGCCGCGATTTTGCCAACAAACGCAAGAAGCATGAATATTAGTCATTAAATTCGGCTTTCAGCTGTTGCAGCCGCTGCTGCTTTTGCGGCGATACGGCACGGATTGTTATCCGCCGCCCCTTCCCTTCCGGCTGAAACTCGACCCGAAAAACATCCCGGGGAAGGTAGCCGCCCATCTGTTCCGGCCATTCAATCAGGCAGACGCCGCCGTATAACGCGTCTTCCATGCCGATTTCAAAAATTTCTTCCGGCGACTTCAAACGATAGAGGTCAAAATGATAAATCTCAAAATCGGGCGCTTCGTAACTTTGCAGCAGCGTAAAAGTCGGGCTGGGAACCTCTTTGGCGCCTGTCAATTCCCGGATAAACGCGCGCGCCAAGACGCTTTTGCCCATCCCCAAAGTTCCAAACAAGGCAAAGGTATCTCCCTTTTGGGCAAAATGCGCCAGTTTTTGCCCGAGCCGGACGGTATCGGCTTCAGCCGTTGTCAGAAGATCGAAAGTTTCGTTTTCGTTCATCAGAACCCCCAAATGCCTTTTTTCTTGGGATTTTTGGGCTTGATAATTTTGATATCCGGTTTTTGCGCCTTCAAAATTCTCCAATCTTCCGGACGATAAAAAGTTCCGCTCCACAAACCGTTTTTATTGCGCCGGGCTTCTTGTTCATAGGGAACATAAATATCGGTATATTTGGCAGCGGCCAAAGCCCAGCCGGAAGCAACCAATGCCGCGCCCAGGTCATATTCGCCCAAAAAGCAGACACCGGCCATGTTGCCGCGCTGGTCGCGCTGCATTACCCGACATTCCAACTCATAGTCCAAAATCCAGTCCCGCAGCCAGGTTGCCGCTTTCAGGCCGCATTTGTACGAACGCTTGTTTTTATCGGCGCATGTTTGGTCGGAATCCGGCGCGTCTATTCCATAAAGGCGGAAATAAAACCCTTGGATTTTCAGAGTATCGCCATTGACAACGCGGGCAGAACTGCGGATAAGCGGATAAGCGCTGATGGAAGGAACCGTACGGCGCGGTGCAGATCCGAATTTTTCGGATATATTATCAACAAAACTGCCGATTTTATCTCCGGCCGTTTCATCATCCCCGTTCAAACCTTCCGGTTCGGAAAAATCTCCCGGCGGCAGCATTTGTCTTTGCGGCTGCGGTTTTTGTCCGAGAAAACTTTTTAAATTAGCCCCCATGTTGCCGATACCGCCGTTAAAAGCGCCGATGGCATAGAGGATAAACAAGGAAATGCCGGAAAAAATCAAAAATGACGGGAGGCAACCCATGGCGCGCCAAGCCATTTTCAAGAACAGATACAGGACAACCAAGCCAATCAGCAAACCGATAAAACCGCCCCCCTGCAAGAGGACATTCTTGCTTTGGGTACCGGCACCGCCCCACAAAATTAACAAAACCGCCCCTATTCCGAACAAAAACTTTTTTACGAATATCATTCCTACTCTCCGCTTGCCGCTAATGATTTCTTTATATCTCCCATTTGGTAAAAATATTGTTACTTTGCTGTTAATCAATCTATCGTTTGACTTGGTTTTAAGAAACTTTTGGCTTAATATGGCTTAAACTTAATTTTTGGGGGGAACGAGTTATGGTCAGAGTTATTGAACCGAGTGTTGAAATTTTTACGCCGCTGAACGGAAACGAAATCCTGAAGCACTTGGAACGCTGTGCAAGAAACTGCTATAAAAGCGAAGATAAAATTACGGACGAATCCGCCCCCAAAATGATAAAAAAGCTGATTGACCTCGGGCATGAGGCAATGATTGAACATTTTTCAATTTCGCTGAAAATCATTGCCGACACCGGCGTTCTCAAAGACATTACCCGTCACCGTCTGGTCAGTTTTGCGGTTGAGAGTACACGTTATTGCCTTTATGCCAAAGATAAATTCGGCAACGAAATTTCGGTTATGAAACCGGTTCATATCCCTGAAGGTTCTCCGGAATATGAAGTTTGGCTCAACTGTATGAAAGACATTGAAAAGGCTTATCTTAAAATGGCAGAACTGGGTTGCAAGGCCGATGCCTGTCGCATGGTTTTGCCGCATTCGACCAAAGCGGAAATCATTATGACTGCCAATTTGCGGGAATGGCGCCATGTTCTGCGTCTGAGAACTGCTCCGGCCGCACATCCGACGGTTCAGCAGATTATGAAAATGGTTCTGCGGGAATTTAAAAAGAATATTCCGGTGGTTTTTGACGATATCCCGCTGGCAGAAGAGCAAGCCAGTTCAATCGCTGCAGAATAACCCGCACGGCAGGAGCGCAGGCAGCGCCCGAGGGCGGGGACGCCCCGCGGCGAACGGTTTGCTACTGATGTTTGGGTGCCATGAATCCGCGTTGCTTGCAATATGCACTATCTCTGCTTTCCAATAACGGTTCTCCCTTGGGCGCGGCAGCAACCATCAATCAATAACCGCCACCCCTCGTTTTTTCAGCAGAAAAAGTGTCCATTAAGGGGTCTACAAGTTTTTATCATAATGTGACTAAGCGAATGTTGGCGGTTGGGGAAAGAGGGAAATTCGAAGATCCCTGGACGTTTTTCTGCAAAAAACAAAGGATGACTTCAATATACTGGTCACTCCGGCCTTATTTTTTTACTGTCACTCCGGCCCTGAGCCGGAGTCCAGATTAATATTGATTCCTTAGCCGCCTGGATTCCGGGTCAAGCCCGGAATGACAGAGAAAAAAATGAGCCCAGAATGACAGGAGGAAGAAAACGCTATGGCATGACAGAAGAGAGAAAAAACGCCATGCTGTGACAGGAAGAGGGAAATTCGCAAATCCCTTGACGATTCTCCGCAATCGAGGGATGACGCTATAGAAAGAGACAGGCACGCATAGGACGACCCGGCCACAACAGTTAATTCGGCGTATAAATTTTGCTGTTTTCGGGTATCGGCGCCCCAATGCCTTTTTCCAGAGCCTTGACCGGAACAAATCCCATGTCGCCGTTATCAAGCATTATCCGGTACCATTTATCATCCGGCGTAATACCGCTGATACGCACCGTATGGTTTTTCGGCAACTCCGCCATGACGTCAAATTCTTCGGCAGGGCCATACATAACTTTAGCTGCGTTTTTGAAATGATAAAGTTTGTTGGTATCATTAACGTCAACCGGGATATTCAAAACTTTTGACACCACAATATCGTCAAAAGTCTGTTCGCCGCTGTTGAACTTGACCCGTTGAAAATATGTAATCTCATCTTTTTCGGCAAAGAGTTTCATCAGCTCCGCTTCGCTCACCACCCTGGATGTCAGCGGAAACAGCGCCATCACAAACAGCACAACCGGAACGACCAACTGCAAGATGCGCAACTTGGCATAGTTCCAATGCGGCAGTCGCACATTGCCGGCATTTAACCCGGTCAGGCGGATAAAGCGTTCGAGCAAATCCTTTTGTTCGGCATCGGCGTATTCTTTGGCCTGTACTGCCGAAAGCATGGCCTTTTCCATCTTATTATCCTGATAATACGCCACGGCATTATGAATAAGCAGGGTCAGGTTTTGCGCCCGATTATGATTGATTGACGAATAATTATGCGCGATGGCGGAAATATTTTTGAAAACCGCCGGAATACCCCACCAGCCGAGCAGCCAGTTGCTGACCGAGGTTTTCAGTACCACGGCCGGCGCTTCTACGGCATTGCAGATTTCATCATCTTGGCGCAGCTTGGTACTGACGATCCGGCCAAACACTTTTTGCAGCGAAAAAGTGCGAACAAACGGGTTTTCGGCTCCGGCTCGGTCTTTATAGGCCTTGAGGGCAAACATGTCCGGAAAATTGCGGCTGGTATACGCCTGGCTCAGAAGGTCATACAACAGGCGGGTTTTGCCGTCTTTTAAAATATCATAGGCAACGGAAAGCTGCTGAAACTTTTCGGTTGCTTCTTCGCTGGTATTATGGTCGGGGTGCCAGAGTTTGGCGCGCTCACGGTAATTGACCTTGATTTCCGCATCGGTGGCCGCCGGCGTCAGGTCAAAAATACGATAATATCCCAAGGGGTCATTGCTGCTCATATGAATATTCCATCCTGCAAAATCGTTTTTTCGGGTTCATCTTCACACAATTTGATAAACTTTTCTTTAATATTAATACGAATATTTCCGGCATAGTCCACGGCGGAAAGGGAGGTTCGGAAAAGCTGCATAATCTGCGCGCAAAAATCGTTATCGATTTCTTTTTCGGTACGGATAATCAGATCAAAACGCTTTTCGGCCGGCAGGGAAAAGCCGTCAAACTGGAAACCGCCCAAAACCGTAAAAGACGTATCGACCACAAAGCGGGCCGCTCCGGTTTGCCGCCGCCCCTGATACCGGCGCCCTTCCTCTCCGCCAAAACGGCGAACCGCTACTTTAATCCGGCTCAGATTTTCAGCACCGTAAAAAGGTATTTCAATAATCCGCCACTGCGCATTCTCTTCACGGCGGCCGACAATCAGATTCTCCAGCTGCGAGAGCGCCTGGCGCCCTTCCGGCCCGGATATTCGCATTTTATCCACAGTTTCCTGCCCGAGCCAATGTTCAATCCGCCCTTCGCCGGAAGCTTTCAAAAAAGACATGATATTAGACAGCATCTTAGAATTATTGGCCGGTATTTTTTCCATAACCGCCGCATAGACATCAGGCGGCAGCTTATTTTGCAGAGGCGTCAGAATTTCGGCCATTTTATTGCCCAGCGGGGGCTGCACGGCAGTTTCGCCGGCAGGGACGATCCTTTCTTTTGCGGGCAGACCGATTAAACCGCCAATCCGCAGCAGCAGTTTTTCGCCGACGGCAATTTTGAGCGGCTGCTCGGGAATAATCTCTCCCAGAGGGGTCTTCAACACCGTTCGTTCGCCGCGCTGCGCGGTTTCGGCCGGCAGGCTGCGGTTGTCCAGTTTCGCAAAAAATTTTTCAATTTCTCCGGTTATTCTTTGGGGAAGCGGCTGTCCGCCGGACGCTGACGGTCTGTATTTTTCATTATTTTGTTCTCCGACGAGCAGCGGTTTCAATATCGCGGCCAAATCGCGGCCGATTGCCGAAACGGCGCCGGAATCTGCGGAAATTTCCGGAACAGAGGTTCCTGACAGGTTTGCCGGCAGAACGGCAACTTCGACTTTCACCCCCAAATTTTCAATAACCGCAGATATCTGGCGGAGACTGGCCGGATCGATACCGGCGGACAACAATTCCCGCGCCAGCAAAGGCTGCAAACGCAACGGCGCCAACGGCAGGTTTTGCGGTTCGGTAACGGTTTTGACCAAAGCGGCAGCAGCCGTCGGCAGGCCGGACATCGTTTTTCCGGCGGGTGCCGTTTCCGGCGCAATCACAAAACTTTCGGCCTTCCGGCCGTCAACGCTTAAAATCCGCAAATCCAGGCGCTGGGGCGTTTTAGCAGTTATGCGCAACTGCATTTCCGCGGCGTTTTCCGGCAGCTTCATTTGCGGCGGCAGTTTTATTTCTGCCACGGCCGGCGGCTGGCTGTCCGTGCCGACGTTGCCGACGGATAAATCCAGACTGACCAGGATTTTCCCGGACAAGGCCTGAAGACTCTGCGGATTGATACGTACCGTTATCTGCTGTCCCAAATTCAGTCCTGCCCAAGAAGCGGACGGATTTTCGACCCCTGTCGTCAGTCCCCCGGATACTCCGCCGGTTTCGGGGAGCGTTTGGTTGAGCGGAGGTACCAGGTTAGTCATGGCTGAGCAGCCTTTTGGCAACGGCGTAAACGTCTTCGGCCGCCTCGGAGGTTGGATAGCGGTTGAAAATCGTGCTTTGGTTACGAATGGCATCACGCACGCGGGTATCGCGGCGGACAATCCCCAACAGCGGCGGATTAATCTTGAGGAAATTATTGCAGGCTTTGAGCAGCGTATCATAGGTTCGCTGGCCTTCACGAAGCGAATTGGCCTGATTGACGACGATATTGATATCGCATTTGGTATACTGCATGGTCATAATTTTGATAAAAGCGTAGGCGTCGGTCAGAGAAGTTGGCTCATCGGTACAGACGACAATAATCTTTTCGGCCAGCCCCGACAAAATCCGCACCGGCTTTTCGACTCCCGCTCCCATATCCAAAATAACCTTATCATATGAAGCGGCCAAAACATTCAGATCCTCACCCAATATCTGCAAACGTCCGACCGGCATTGAGGCCAGCCCCGCCGATCCCGAGCGGCCGGCAATAACGTCAAAACGGCCCTTGTCGTAATGGTGAACCACCTGGTTGAGGGTCAGGCTTCCCGAAACCACGCTGCCGATATCATACTTGGCCATCAGCCCCAGCTGGATATCGACATTGGCAAGCCCCAAATCGCCGTCAAAAAGCAAGGTCTTTTGTTTGAGAATACTCAGAGAATGCGCCAGCGTGATTGAAAACCAGGTTTTGCCGACCCCGCCTTTTCCGGAAGCCACCGCAATCATATTCTTGCCTTTTTTGACGCTGCGCGGCGCCATTCCGCGGGGCATGATTTTTAGTTCTTCAGGTGTCGTTTGTTCCATGGTTTCCTCTTTTCACTTAAAAAAATTAAGCTAAAATCAGTTTAGCCAAGCCGCCCGGCGTTATTTCGGCCAGGCCGCCGGCAATATTCGAACTGACGCTGCCGGCACAAAAATCCAGTTCACAACAGGCCGCAACCGAGAGCAGCGATCCCAGCCGCCGGGTCAAATCCAAACGGGTCGGCAACAGTTTTGATGCGCCCAGTTCGGTAAACACTTCGGCAACTTCAATCGCCTCAAAAGTATTGGTTCCGGCAGACATTACCAAAACTGCCTCGCCTTTGACAACCTCCAGCCAGCGGCTGACCTTGGCAACTTCTTCGGGCAAAAACGGATTAATGCCAGGGGTATCTATCAAAACCAGGCCATAGGCCGTTTCGGCTTTTTTCAGCAGCTCATACAAATTACGTTCGCTTTGGCAGAAAAAGAAATCCTGTTCCAAAATTCCGGCAAAGGCTTCCAGCTGCTTGTTGGCACCGGCGCGGACATTATCGGTCGAAACAATGCAGCAGGGAATTTTTTTCATTCTGGCCAGAGCGGCCGTTTTGGCAATAGCCGTCGATTTGCCGCTGCCCGGCGCCCCCATGAAAATTTTACAGGGCGTCTGCAAATTCAGAATATCGCTAAAACCATATAATTGTTCCAAAGCCAATTCCAGCAGCCGGCGATCGTCGTAAATCTTTTTTTCGGCGCTTAATTTGCGGACAGCCGCCAAAATACGCTGTTTTACCAAGTCCAGCGTATCGTGATATTCCAAGCTTTCCCGGAGCAGGCGATCGGTATAGCGCGCCGGGTTATCACGGATTTCCATCTCCTGATTGTCATTAAAACTGACTTCCTCAGCTTCTTCCAGCGCGGCAGTTACCCGAACCTGGCCGTCATCAAGGGTTTCGGTAGAGATGATAACCGCATCGTCGCCCAAGGTCTCGCGAGCCTGACTCATGGCTTCCATACTTCCGGCGGCGGTAAAGGTTTTTATTTTCATCTGTCCCTACCCCTAAATTTGCCCGACGGTTTTGATTTTGGCTTTGGGGTGGATTTCATTTTGCGACATTACAACCGTCAACGGGCGGAAACGCTCAATAATCGAACGAACAAAAGGCCGAATTGCCGGACTGGTCAGCAGCACCGCGGTTTCGCCTTTGGCCGCCAATTCCTCAAGAGAATTGCGCACCTTGGTAATAAACTGCTGCAGAGCGCTCGGCGCCATCGCCAGCTGGCGGTCATCCCCCTCGCCGACAATCGCTTCGGCAAAAGCATGTTCCCATTCCGGCGACAGCGTAATCAGCGGAATAACGCCGAACTCATTGGCATTGGCATTAGAAAGCTGCCGCGCCAGCCGCGAGCGGACATGCTCGGTAATCATCATCAGGCTGTGGGTTGAAGAAACGGCTTCGGAAATGCCTTCCAGAATTGTCGGCAAGTCGCGGATTGAGACGCGTTCTTGCAGCAGATTCTGCAAAATACGCTGGACGGCGCCGAGGCTGACTTTGTTCGGAATAAGCTCTTTGACCAATTTTTGCTGTTCCTTGTCCATTTCTTCCAGCAGTTTTTGAGTTTCGGCATAAGACAGCAATTCGGGCATATTGTCCTTGACCAGTTCGGTAATATGCGTGGTAACAACCGTTGCCGGGTCGACCACGGTATAGCCGCGGAACATGGCTTCTTCGCGATAGCTCTGATCTATCCACATCGCTTTGAGCCCGAAAGTCGGCTCATAGGTCTGTTCGCCGGGCAGCGTAATAGGTTCGCCGCGCGGATCCATGACCAACAGCTGGGTGGGGCGCAGCTCGCCTTTGCCGGATTTGACCTCTTTGATATAAATATTATATTCATTGGCCTCAAGCTGCATATTGTCCTGAATACGGATAGAGGGCATGACGAATCCGAGTTCGGAAGCCAAAGCGCGGCGCAAGGCCTTGATTTGGTCGGTCAGCTTTTTGTTGGCTTCTTCATTAATCAACGGCAACAGCCCGTAGCCGATTTCCAGACGTATCAAATCCATGCGCAAAGCTGTGGCAATTGGCTCATCGGCAGCTTTGGCAACCTTGCCCTGCTTTTGTTCCTGTTCCAAAACCTCCTGTGCCCGGGCCATGGCCGCTTTTTGCTGCTTGTCAAGATAATAGGCGGTTGCGCCGGTCAAAGCCGACAACAGGATAAACGGCGCCGCCGGCGTACCGGGGAGCATTCCAAGCGCCAATGCCAAAAATGAGCTCATTCCCAAGGCTTTGGGGTAATTGGTTACCTGTTCAAACAAAACCTTGTCGGTCGAATCGGTCATGCCGGCCTTGGAAACCAGAATACCGGCGGCAACCGAAATAATCAGCGCCGGAACCTGACTGACCAATCCGTCGCCGACCGTCAGGCGGGTATAGGTTTCCGCCGCCGCCGAAAAGCTCATGCCATTTTGCACCATACCGATAATAATACCGGCGACAACGTTAATAAAGGTGATAATCAATCCGGCAATCGCATCGCCGCGAACAAATTTTGAGGCACCATCCATTGCGCCGTAAAAAGAGCTTTCTTTGGACAGGTCTTCGCGGCGGGCGCGGGCTTCATCTTCGGTAATCAGCCCCGAAGACAAATCCGCATCAATCGCCATCTGCTTTCCGGGCATGGCATCCAAAGCAAAACGGGCGGCAACTTCGGCAATACGGCCGGAACCTTTGGTAATGACCACAAAATTGACCAAGACCAAAATTGCAAACACGATAACGCCGATGACAAAGTTATTGCCCATAATAAATCCGCCGAAAGCCTTGATGACTTCGCCGGCGGCATCCGGCCCCATATAGCCATTGGCCAGTATCAGGCGGGTGGAGGCAAGGTTCAGCGACAGCCGGTACATGGTCGTAATCAGCAAAACCAGCGGAAAGGCGCTGAACTGGTTGGGCTTTTCGATAAAAATGGCAGTCATCAGCACAATGCAGGACAAGGTAATCGAAAAAGCCAGGGCAATATCCAACAGCCAGGCCGGAAGCGGCAGAATCAAAATAACCAGCATCAGGATAATTGCCAAAGCAAAGAAAATATCGCCGCGCTTGGTCGAGGCAATAATCATGTCTTTGAACGAGCGACCGCCGAACATTGAACTGCTGACATTTTCTGCTTTTTTAGCCATGGTCCGAGTGCGTTTTCCTATCCGTTAGATGCCGGGACGTCGTAGCCTTCGTCCTGGTATTGTTTCAACTTATTACGCAAAGTGCGAATCGATATTCCGAGCAGGTTGGCCGCCTGTGTCCGATTGCCGAAAGTATGTTTGAGCGTGTCGATAATCAGATTGCGTTCCATACCGGCCAAAGTCTGCCCGCCGGGAACGGCTGCCGGAGACGGCGCCGCTTCGCCTTGAGGCTGCGGGTTACGGACGGCGCAAGGGTCTGTCAGAATAATTGCCGAAGGTTCAATCTCTTCAGCCGTCGAAAGCAGCACGGCACGATGCATGGTATTTTCCAGCTCGCGGACATTTCCCGGCCAAAGATAATTCAGCAGCATTTCCGAAGCCTGCGGCGACAAATCTTTCATCGGCAGACCGTTCAGTTCGGCATATTTCTTGATAAAATGTTTGGCCAGCACCAAAATATCTTCCGGACGGTCTTTGAGGTCGGGAATATTAATGTTCACAACGTTCAGACGATAATACAAGTCCTCACGGAAGGCACCGTCTTTAACGCTTTGTGCCAGATTGCGGTTAGAAGTGGCAATAATGCGCGTATCGACCTTAATCGGGGTTTTGCCGCCGATGCGGTCAATTTCTTTTTCCTGAATGGCTCGCAGCAGCTTGGCCTGTATGCGGATATCCATTTCGGAAATTTCATCCAACAGCAAGGTTCCCCCGGAAGCTTCTTCAAATTTGCCGATACGGCGGGCCACCGCTCCGGTAAAAGCGCCTTTTTCATAACCGAACAATTCGGATTCCAACAAGGTTTCGGGAATGGCGGCACAGTTGACGGCAACAAATTTTTTGTTGGCGCGTTTGGAGTTGTCATGGATAAAGCGGGAAAAAACCTCTTTGCCGGTTCCGGACGCTCCGGTCAACAGAACGCTGGCTTCCGAAGGAGCTATCTGTTTGGCCATTTTTAAAATCGCTTCAGTTTTTTTGTCCCCATAGATCAGCGCGTGGTTTTCACGGGTGGCCGCCGCCAAAACGGCGCCGATAAGTTCGGGATCGGGCGGCAGGGGAATATATTCTTTGGCGCCGGCTTTGATTGCCTTAACCGCCAAAGTCGGATCGTTGGCTACGCCGCAAGCAACAACCAACACGTTAATCCGTTCGCTTTCCAAAGAAGAAATAAACTTATAAACGTCTAATTTGACGTCAATCATAACCAATTCGATACTTTTGCCGGAACGCAGAATATTTAACGCAGCGTCAATATCCTGCGCCAGTGATACCTGACCGCCCTGAGAAATGGCGATTTTGCTGGCCGCTCCTATCTGCCCGTCCAATGTTCCAACAATCAGCAACTCCATTTTATTATCCTTAATCGGCTCCTCTTACCCCAAAACTCCGCACGGGCGATTTCCCTCCCCGGCCCCAGGCCTCACATTCGCTCGCGCTCTGCTCGCTCCGAGAATGACATTCCCGCGTCAAAGCTCCGCTTTGACCAGTATTTTTTACTTTGCGACGGACTTTACAATTTCCGTCATGGTAATACCCAATTTATCATCAACAACAACGACTTCACCGCGCGCGACCAGGTTATTGTTGACATAGATATCTATAGCCTCCCCGACTTTGCGGTCAAGTTCAATGATGGCTCCTTTGTTCAGTTTCATCAGCTGGCTGACTTTCATCTGGGTTTTGCCTAAGATGGCAGAAACTCTAACCGGAATATCATAAACCGCTTCCAAGTCGCTGGTTGAGCTCGGAATGTCGTAATCTTCCATACCGTTATCAGACTTCAAAACCGGATCGCTGTTAACGATGCTGCTTTCATCCATTTCATCCAAATTTAATTCATTTGCCATAATATTCCTCTCATCCCAAAAGCTTGCGGTTCTATTAATTCAGCTTAGTTTTCAGCCGTTTTTTCTTCAAGCAAATTATCAACTTTTTCCAATAATTTATCAGAACTGCGGCAGACACCGCCGTTTTCCCACTCAATCCGGCAATCGGCCTTTCCCAGCGCGGCGTCTTTATGAAGGGAAATTTTGCCCTCAAAATCGTTAACCCGCGCCAATTTGGCAATCTGTTCCTGCATCGCGCCGACGATTTCCGGATTAAAATAAAAAGCCAATTTAGGCTCCGCCCGGAAATTGGCAAAATTTTCTGCCAGAAAACGGTTTAAAATTTCGCCGGCATGTTCCTCGCTCAACTGCGGCAACAGCTTTTTCAGCACAGCGCGGTTCAACGCCATAAAATCAGCTTCAAGTTCCTTTTGCATCCGGTTACGCTCATTCAGCAGCTCAAAGAGGCGGCCATCAATTTCAATCAGCAGCCCTGCCATTTGATTGTCGGTTTCTTCCGCCTTAGAGCGATACCCTTTTTCATAACCGGATTTTTCGGCGTTTTCACGAACCTGCTCCAGCTCTTCTTCCGTATAACTCCTGGTTTCGGGAACCGGCGGTTCGGCAACTATTTCCGCCGCCGCAAAAACCGGTTCCGGCTCTTCGGAAGCCGGTTCGGGCTCCAATGGTTCAGCCACAGCCTTTTCGACAGTTTCGCCGTCTTCTTCAATAACAAAGTTGTCAAACTCAAATTTTTTGTAGCCGCTCATCTAACTCACCGGACTAATAAATAAGCTCGTCATTGTCCTTGCCTTCGCTGATAACAATTTCGCCGGAGTTGGACAATTCTTTGGTCGTAGTAACAATATACTGCTGAGCTTCTTCAACATCACGCAGGCGAACCGGCCCCATGGCTTCCATATCTTCGCGGATAATTTTGCCGGCACGGGACGACATATTGTTGAAAAACAGCTCTTTGATGGTATCGGAAGCACCTTTCAGGGCTACGGCCAATTTATCCTTATCAATATTGCGCAACAAAATCTGAATGCCCTGGGCATCGACGCGAACCAAATCTTCAAAGGTAAACATAAGCGATTTAACACGGTCGGCGCTTTCGCGGTTACGCTCTTCCAAAGCTTCCATAAACCGGGTTTCGGTATTGCGGTCCAGAGAATTGAAGATATCGGCAATAAGCTCGTGGGAATCGCGGCGGGTCGATTTGGAAAGGTTGCTCATGAACTCTTTGCGCAGGGTTTTTTCCAAACTGTCGAGAACCTCTTTTTGAACCGCGTCCATTCTGAGCATCCGCATGATAATTTCCATGGCAAAATTTTCCGGCAGCAGGGCGATTACCTTGGCGGCATGTTCGGCCTTAATTTTGGAAAGAATAACCGCAATGGTCTGTGGATATTCGTTTTTGAGATAATTGGCCAAAACATGTTCGTTCACATTTCCGAGCTTGTCCCACATGGTCCGGCCGGCCGGACCGCTGATCTCGTCCATAATGGCGGAAACACGGTCTTTGTCCAAAGCTTTGGCCAACAGACGCTCTGTCGTTTCGTAAGTTCCGATCAGCGAACTGTTGCTTGACAGGCGGTCGGTAAATTCTTGAAACAGCTGTTCGACAACGCCGGAATTGACCTTGCCGAGGCTGGCCATGATAACGGACAACTCTTTAATCTCTTCGTCGTCCATCAGGGAAAACAGCGCCGCAGAGCGTTCTTCATCCAGCGACAACATCAGGATTGCCGCTTTTTGCTGGCCGGAAATCAAATTATAATCGTCTACAACATTTTGCTTCATGTTTAATTCCTACCGCTTAATTGTCGTTCTGATAAAGCCAGCTGCGGATTACGTTAACCGCGGCATCCGGATTTTTGGCCACCATATCGTTAATCTTCTTCAGCGAAGAAACTTTAACCCGGCCGTCAACCTTGTTGAGGTTAATCAGTTCATCCAGCCCGCCGTCGTCTTCATTAAGAAAATTCGACAACAACAGGTTTTCCTCTTCGGCATTGTCGCCGAGCAGGCGGTTATCCGTTCCGCTGCCGCCGTCAAAGGCGTTGTTTATCAACGGGCGAATGACTAATAAGATAACCAGAATTGCAACAATTGCAACACCCAGACCTTCCAACATCCGCATAATCTCTTCTTTGGTGAACCCGAAGAACATTGTGGTTTCTACGGCTTCCGGAGCATTGTCGACGCTGACGAACTTCATATTTTCAACTTCAATCAAATCGCCGCGATCGGCATCGTAGCCAACGGCAGACTTGACCAAAGAGGTCAGCTGTTCCATTTCTTCTTTTGTCCGGTCGCGGTAAACCATCTGACCGTCCTTATCCTTATCATACACCCCGTCAACCATTACGGCAACAGTTAAACGCTTGATAATGCCGGTATTGCGGACTTTGTTGCGGACGACCTTGGAAATTTCGTAGTTTACGGTTTCCTCAACCCGGGAATTCTGCGAAAAATTTCCATTGCCGTTAAGCAGGTTATCGCCATTGGGAATATTTTGAGCCACCGTTACGGTTTTTTCGCCGTCCCGAGCCGTTCCTTCTTCGGTTACAGACGCCTGGGAGCGGACAACCTGGCTGTCAGGGTCAAAGATTTCTTCATTGGTGACCACCTGGTCAAAATCCATTTCAATATTGACCTGGGCACGCACTTTGCCCGGCCCAATAGTTTTTTCGAGTAAACTTTGCACCGCAGCAGCCATTTTGCGCTCCTGTTCCTGGCGCATCAGCTCGTTATTGGTGTTGTTCAGCGTCTGTTCATCATCATAATTGTTAGTCAGCAGATTGCCGGCGGCATCGACAATCGCCACGTTTTTTACATCAAGCTTGGGAACTGCTGCAGCCACAAGCTTTTGAATGGAAAGGATACTCTGCGGACTAAGCTTGCCATGATAGGTCTTGATGACCACCGAAGCGGTCGGTGCCTGTTCTTCGCGGGAAAACATCTCGCGCTTGGGCATCACCAGATGCACCCGGGCGCTCTTGATGTTGTCGACGGAACGAATCGTGCGAGCCAACTCCCCTTCCAAAGCGCGAACCAGATTGACATTCTGTACGAAATTGGTAGTTCCCAGAGCATCGGCATTGTCAAAAATCTCATAACCGACATTTGATCCCTTGGAAGCCAGCGCCAGTTCGGCGGTATCGACACGCATTTTATTGACCAGATCTTTGGGGACAAGAATTTCGGTACCGTTTTTGGCCAGGCGATATTTGACATTTGCCGACTCCAGCCGGGTAACAATCTGCTTGGCATCTTCAAGCTCCAAATCCGTATACAGCACCCCATATTCGGCATTGCCCATCTGCATGGCGATATAGATAAAAAAACTGATTAGAAAGATGAAAATCGCCACAATCGAAGCCAAACGCCCCGGCGACAAATTTTTGATGCTTTGCAAAAAATTATTCACGAGATTCCCCAATCTGTAAATTTATAAAATTTCCCCGAAATTATGATTAACGCAAAAATTCCGATTAGGGAAACACAAAAAAGGACATATTCACAGCCTGTTTTCGGCCCTCCGGCATCCGGGCGCAAAAAAGCCCCGGGAAATTCTTCCCCGGGGCGACTTTAGGAAACGGATTTTTTAGTATACTACTAGCTCATCCGGGTTAACTCGTCGAGCATTTCATCTGCGGTCGTAATAATCTTGGTGGCCGCGGAATATGCACGCTGGGTTACAATCATGTTAGAAAACTCGGTCGCCAAGTCGACGGTAGACTGCTCCAAAGAGTTGGAGCTAATCTGTCCGGCACCGTTGGTTCCGGCCTGTTTCAGCATGGCCTGCCCCGAGTAGTCGGTTTCAATCCAGGAGTTGCCGGTCAGGGCTTCCATGCCGTTGGGGTTGGCAAAAGTGGCCAGAGGCAGAATGGCAATCGGACGGGTTTCGCCGTTGTCAAACAATGCCGTCACAACTCCGTCCTCGCTGATGCTGACCCCGGAGTAGCTTCCGAACTTGGCACCGTCCTGGGTGATATAGTTGGTGGTGAAGTCACCTGACAAGCTGGTTAAGCCGTCATTGGTTCCAACGTTTCCGGCATTGAGGGTAATGGTTGTCCCCTGCTGATAACCGCCGTCCATGTTTTGGGCACCGTTAGCCCACTGGATGGAAACTTCGTCAACAAAGAAGTACTTGGGTGTACCGTCAGCATTAAAACGGACTGAAGGAACAATTGAACCGGTCTCAATTTCATTATCATTAACATTAAAGGTATTAGACAGAGTATATTCCGTACCGTTGGCCACGTCACTCCACCCTAAAGGCGCCGTTGAACGTATCCGTCCGGTAATGGCATCTCCGCCGCCGGTGTTATTAACGGTAATTTTGATATCCGGACCGGTCGAACTCGGCAGGATTTCGATACTGGAACCGCTGGCGGTAAATCTTTCCGGTTCAACACTATCCGCCTTAATGCTCTTTACCAAAAGCTCAGCTACTGCCGCAGCGGGGTTGGCTGCACTACCGTCGAAAGCCGAGCTGATGTCGATTTCACCGGGGGTTGCCGTTGTGCCGTCAACAAATTTATAGGTCTTGTCGCCGACTTTTACGGTTGTGTTGACGTAATCGGCCTTGTCATTGCTGGTGAAATCCAGACGGCCGCAGTTTTTGATGTCTTCGTCAATCGCCGGAATGTCAAAGATACCCGTGGCAATACCGGTTTCAAGGTTTGGATTGGCCGCACTCTGAATACAGGCCAAGGTTTTGCTGGCATCAATCTGCAAAGCTTCGCCGGAAACAGACTGAACAATTTCAATTTTATTGCCGTTGGCGCTAAAGCGGTTGGCTCCGGGCATGTTGGCCTGCAAAGCCTCCAAAAACTTGTTGGCAAAATCGCTGGCTGAGGCAATGCCGGTTGAAATATCAACCCCAATATTGCCGGGTTGCGCGTGAGCGCCTTTGGTGCTCAAGAATTCAAAGGTATATTCTTTGCCGCCGCTGGTAATGGTAATCGTGGAACCGTTTGACGGAATGCCGCTGAATTCGAGCTGGCCGGCCGCATAGTATACGGCGCTGGCCGTATCGCCGTGCGTTTCGCGGGAACCAGACAGAACAATATTAGATGCGCCGGAAGGAATAGAAGTAGACATTCCCCAGGCATTGGATGCCGTTTTAGTATAAGTCAGGCTCAGGTTGCTGGCATTACCCAAGCTATCATAAATCAGCGCCGAAACAGAGTGGCGGCCGCCGGCATCCGGATTGGAAGCATTATAAATCGGGTCGCCGGAAGGCAGGTTAGCGCCGTAGCTGATCTGCTGGGTGGCCGTGGCGGTTCCGCCGATGGTATTCAGGTTAATCGGGCGAAGGTTGCGGCTGTCAATAATATTGTCGTTAATGTACACAACCTTGCCGTTGGTATCATAATAGGCTTTCATGTAGTCAATACCGTTAATATTGACAACCGTAGCATTGGGGTTCTTGTCCCACGGCAACAGAGACCAACCCTGAGCATAAAAGCCGCCGGTATTTTTCAGATAGCCGTTGTTATCAATGTCAAAGTCTCCGGCGCGGGTATAGGCCCACAAATCACCTTCTCCGGGGTTGGCCGCCTGGTTGACGACAAAGTAGCCCTGCCCGCTGATGCCCATAGAGGTGGACGAAGATACTGAAGCCAAAAGCCCCTGAACGTTAACACCCTGTTTGGCCGACGGCTGAACGCCGCCCGGTGAATATCTGGAGGTTGACGTTTGTTTGGTCACCAGGGTCTGGAAAGAGGTATTGGCCCCTTTGTAACCCACGGTATTGACGTTCACGATATTGTCGGAAATCGCCCCCATCGCGCTGGACTGAGCGGCCAACCCCGAAATACCGGATTGCATTGCACCAAAAATACTCATTTTATTTCTCCTAAAGTCTTATTTTCATTAATTATATTTGGAAGGCATATTTTATGCATTTTCCGTTTCGTTTCCGGTTTCATCGCCGGCCTCGCCGCCGCTGCCGCCTTCATTGTCACCGGCCTCTCCGCCTCCGGAAGGGCCGTCGGTTTTATCAAAATAATCATCATTGCGGATAGTAACGATATCTCCCAAAGAGGCGGTTACGGAATCTCCAAGCCCGACGTAAACATTATTTTCATCGCTGGCAACCCCGGTAACTTTACCGAAAACCGTGGTCATAACGCTGGCGCTGGTTTCGCCGCTCGGAACTTTGGTCGAGACCGAAATCTGATAAGCGCCGTCTTCCAGCTGGTTGCCGTTGCTGTCTTTGCCGTCCCAGGTAAATTCGTGCGTACCGGCGGTGATTTTTCCCTGTTCGGAATAAACCACCTTGCCGTTCATGTCTTTCACGGTCACAATTACCGAGGTAACGTCTTTATCCAGCGTATAAGTCGCTTTGGCTTTGCCGTTTTCGAGCGGCATAACGTCGCCCAATACCTGAACCGTTTTGCCGATGTAGGAAACGGCCTGCGCGCCCAGGTTGGCAATATTCAGCGAAAGCAGGGTATCAAGCTTTTCGTTGGTCTGAATCGACTGCTCGACGTTGGAATACTGAACCAGCTGATTGGTAAATTCAGCCGTATCCATCGGATCAAGCGGGTCTTGATATTTGAGCTGGGTCGTCAGCAGGGTCAAAAAGGTGTTCATGTCCGCAGAGAGGGTCTGGCGGCTGGAATTGCTGCTTCCCGTATTGCTCTGGGTATAGCCGGTAAGTCCGCTGATATCTGTTGTCATTTTTCCATACTCCTCTGTTTATACTCTGATATTGAGGGCAGATTTTCCGTCCCATGCCGTTTCTGACAGCGGGAGATTGTCGTTTCCGCCTTCGTTCTCAAAGATCTTTCCCATAAACTGCCGCAATCCGCTTTCTTCTTCCCGCTGCTGCCAAGCCTGTCCGTTATCCTGGAAAGAAAAGCTCAGGCTGTTTTCATCGGTCTGAAAGCCGGCGTCGGCAAACGCCTTTTGCAAAATCTGCATGTCTTTTTGCAGGATTTCCATGGTTTCCGGACGGCTGGAGATAATATGCGCCTGCAATTTGCCGTCTTTGGAAATTTGCATTTTTATTTCAATATGCCCCAAATCTTCCGGTTTCAAGGTAACATCAATTTTATCTACGCCTTTAACCGCGGATTTGGTAATGTTTACCTTAACCTGTTCGACCACCTCGCGGCTCATGCCCTTCAGGGCTTCTTCGGCCGGGGACTTGACTTCGGCTCCGGGCAGCGTTTGAGCCTGGCGGGCAGTACCGGCACCGGCCGGAGCCACGGAAACAACCGCGGCATCAGATACGGAAGCCGAAGCAGCGGCAGCCGGAGCTACAGCGGCCTCGCCAAAAGCCTGAACAACCGCTGCCTGCGGCATGACCGTTCCCTGGGGAAGGGCTGCGGCCGGGGAATTTGCCTGGGCAGCCGTTGTTGTACGGGGAGTCTGTTGTTCGGGAACCGGATTGGAAACTTCCGCCACATTGGCCGCTTCGCTGAGCGCAACGGTATCGGCAATCATTTCCTGCCGGCTGCGGTAGGAAATTTTTTCCTCCCCGGCATTAACCTTTACGTCCAATTTAATCTTTTTGCCGTCGGCAATGATTTCCGGTTCGGCTTCGGCGGTTGTTTCTTCGGCAATTTCTCCGCCGTTTTCATTATCGGCACCGACAACAGTTGTTTTTGCAACATCTGTGGTTTCGGCGGCTGCCTGACGGGGAGCGCCTTCCGTCGCCATAACCGGCATTTCAGCCATTTCTTCTGCAGACACCGGCGCCATCGCACTTATGTCAATTCCTTCGGAACCGGCAGACGGTAAGGCAGACGGCTGCAAAGAAAGGGGATTTCCGTCAACATCGGCCAAATCAGCCATTGTCAGGCCGCTTATTTCTCCGCTTTTGAGCGCAGCGGCCAATTCAGCACCGGTCGTCTGAACAAAAGAACCGGTTGCCTCGTCAAAATACATTATATCGCCCAAGTTCTCGACATCTGCCGGCATAACCGGAACCGACGCATTCTGTTGAGGAACCGCGGAGGACGGGCGCCCAGGCTGGCTTTCGGAAGCCGGAACAACCGATGCATCCGCCGGAGCGGACATCTTATCGGCAGAAGCCGGGTCGGCGGCACCTTCGGTCACCGACCGGCTTTCAACCGGAGCTGCCGGTGCTTCTGCACGCTCAGGCACCGGGCGGTTTTCGGCCGGCACCGGGGCGGCCTGTTCTTCCGCCGGGGTACGCTCTTTACGCTTATTCTCTTTACGAGGCTTGACATTGACCACATCGGAAGCCGAGTTCTCAGGCCGGACGGATGATGCCGCCTTACTCGCGAAAGACTTTTCGGAAACGCTCGGTGCCCTGTCCAAATCCAAGCCAACGGATGCCGAGCCGAAATCCTGTTTTTTTCCGGCAATCAGGCTGGAAAAATCCAAGGCACTAACTGCTCCGCTGTTCTTTTTGAAAATGGCCAGAGGGTTGTTCTGATTATTTATGTCTTTAACTTCCATTGCAGTCTCACCTGTAAAAAGTTTATCTAGAGTTATATATGCAAACCTCGTGCCAATTTTCACATTTAATACAATAGACAAATTTCCTTGGGGTACGGTAATTAATTATTGCAATTTCCCGAAATTTATTTTACCATTATTCTTATGGATAGACTCGTATAACCTTTTATTCAGGCGTTTTACAATGTTTTAATATTTTGTCTAGTTTTTTTCGGAGAAAGAAATTTGCAATGTTGGATTGTCTCAAAATAAAATTGAGAAGTTTTTTTATCATCCCAAGACTGTTGCCCGGGACCGTTTGTTGTGCCCTGGTTTTCTTTTCTATGATTTCTCCTCTTTCCGCGGCTATCTGCTTTTTGCCCGACTGCGGCGATAAGGTAACAAATGCCGATTCTAACATTGATGCCCAAAAGTGTAAAGACGAAGGCTATGAATCCTATCAAAACCGCGTCTGCCACACTTATTCCATCGTCGACTTCTGCCCTTATAACTCCGATTACATCAAGTGCAACAACAAGCAATGGTG
>UQFU01000004.1 GCA_900540425.1 uncultured Alphaproteobacteria bacterium | reverse complement strand
GCATCAGGCGCGCCGCCGATGCCGAAAGAATCCATCATAAATACAAAAACCCGGCCTTGCTTTGTCATCTCTTTCCCTTCACATGTTTTTCCCATTATCATAAAGATATGTTACCATAAGATTAATCCGTAAAAAATAAAAAAAGCCTCCCTCAGGAGGCTGTGATTTATTTATGGCTGCTCATCAAGGTAAGATAATCGACAATCATCTGGTAAAAAACCTTGTCATCAGGCAAAATCGCCTCATCGCGTTTTTCCGCCGCCCGCGGCAAATCAATCTTGTCAAAGGCAACGACTTTTTCGGTAGAAACCGCACAACGGTTGCGCGCCACGTCAGCCACGCCCCCTTTGATAAAATAACGCTCAAGCGGTTTGCCTTCCTTGTCCAAAACCTGCAACAAACCATCCGCCAGCAAAAACAGCGTCGGCGCCCGGTCGGGAAGAACCGTCACGCTTCCGCCGGCAACCGGCAGCTGCACCCGGTCGACAGCCGCCGTCCGGGAGATTTTGAAAGGTCTTGACAACCTGAAAAGTATCTCATTTTTTTCCATTTTATTATCCTCTTCTTATCAAGCCTTCTCTCGTTACCCACCAGATGAACTTTTGCAAAATCGCTCTAATAAACCTCTAGACAATCTTTTCAGAAAAGGTTGGATAGTGAGGCAAATAATAAGAAACCAGGGAAAATGCGAGTGAGCGTATATAGAAATACGTGACCGAGCATTTTACCCGCAGTTTCTGTATTAGTTGCCCACTAGACAATCTTTTCTGCTTTTGCCAACACATCTTCAATAGTTCCGACCATATAAAACGCCTGCTCGGGAATATCGTCATACTTGCCTTCGATAATTCCCTTAAAGCCGGCAATCGTATCTTCCAGCTTGACAAACACGCCCGGCGTTCCGGTAAAGACTTCCGCCACATGGAACGGCTGTGAAAGAAACTTCTGAACCTTGCGGGCACGGGCAACCGTCAGTTTGTCTTCTTCGGAAAGCTCGTCCATACCCAAAATGGCAATAATATCCTGCAAAGATTTATACTTCTGAAGAATTTCCTGAACCTGGCGGGCAACCTGATAGTGTTCTTCCCCGACAACATCCGGCGACAACACCCGGCTGGTCGAATCCAGCGGATCAACTGCCGGATAAATTCCCAACTCGGCAATCGAACGGGAAAGCACTGTCGTCGCATCCAAATGCGCAAAGGTCGTGGCCGGTGCCGGGTCGGTCAAATCGTCCGCCGGAACATAAACCGCCTGAACAGAAGTAATCGAACCGTTCTTTGTCGAAGTAATCCGCTCCTGCATGGCTCCCATATCCGTCCCCAAGGTCGGCTGATAACCAACCGCCGAAGGAATGCGGCCGAGCAGCGCCGAAACTTCTGAACCAGCCTGGGTAAAGCGGAAAATATTATCAATAAACAACAAAACGTCCTGATGTTCTTCATCTCGGAAATATTCGGCCTGCGTCAAACCTGTCAGCGCAACGCGGGCACGGGCTCCAGGAGGCTCGTTCATCTGGCCGTAAACCAGAACCGTCTTCGACTTGCCGCCTTTCAGGTCAATAACGCCGGAATCAATCATCTCATGATACAGGTCATTACCTTCGCGGGTACGCTCGCCGACACCGGCAAATACCGAATATCCGCCATGCCCTTTGGCAATATTGTTAATCAGCTCCATAATCAAAACCGTCTTGCCAACACCGGCGCCGCCGAACAAACCGATTTTTCCCCCTTTGGAATAAGGTTCAAGCAAATCAATAACCTTAATCCCGGTGGTCAGAATTTCCGTCTCGGTCGATTGGTCAACAAAAGAAGGGGCCGGGCGGTGAATCGGATAATATTGCTTGGCTTCGACCACGCCCAAACCGTCTACAGGCTCGCCGATAACATTGATGATACGCCCCAGCATCTTCGGCCCGACCGGAACCTCAATCGGCTCTCCGGTATTAACCACTTCCTGACCGCGAACCAATCCGTCGGTAACATCCATGGCAATGGTGCGGACAATATTTTCGCCCAAGTGCTGGGCAACTTCCAAAACCAGCTTGCGGCCATGGTTGTCACATTCCAACGCCGTCAAAATGTTCGGCAAATCTTCAACCTTGTCAAAACGAACGTCGACAACCGCGCCGGTAACTTGCGAAATATGCCCCAGAGACTGGACTTTGCGTTCTTTTTTCTCAAGCTTTTTAATCTCTTTGACATCCTTCTTGTTATTGCTCTTAATTTGGCGGATTGCCTTTTTCTCCTGAACAACGTCAGCCGACGCATACTGTTTGTCAGCTGCGGCGGCAGCTCTGGCGGCAGTCTTTGCCGTCGTTTTTCTGATTGTTTTTTTCTCAGATTTCACCGCCGTTTTTTTGGCAGCTTTTTTTTCAACCATCATTATCTCCTTACTGACCGTTTAACCGATAATAATTTTTTTATTTTTACCGGTCGACAGTTGTCAGAACCGGCAATCAAATTAACTTTACAAAGCCTCGGAACCGGAAATGATCTCAATCAACTCCGTCGTAATCGCCGTCTGGCGGATACGGTTGTAACGCAGCGTCAACCGTGAAATCATATCCGACGCATTGCGGGTGGCATTGTCCATTGAAGTCATGCGCGCACCATGCTCAGAAGCCTGGCTCTGCACGATCGCCTGAAACAAGCTCCCCCGAAAAACCAGCGGCAGCAAACCGCCGAGCAACTCGGCCTTTCCGGGCAGATAATCGTAAAACGCTCCCCGAACCACATTAGTCGGCGCATGAACCTTGTTGTATTCAAAATTTTCAATTTTAACCGGCAGAATTTGCTCAGTACAAATGTCGCGGCTGATTGCCGATTTAAACTTGCTGTAAACGACTTCGCAAACATTAATCTGCTTTTGAACAAACATATCCATAACGATTTCGGCAATATCGGCCGCCTCATAATATTTGGCGCCTTTTTTGGCCAAACCGTCAACCGTCTTTACAATCAAATCGGCATAGTGTTTTTTGAGCAGGTCGCGCCCTTTGCGCCCCAAACACAAAACCATCACTTTTTTGCCTTCGCTCTTCAGTGCCTCAATCCGCGCCGCAGCTGCCCTGGCTACGCTGCTGTTGTAGCTGCCGCACAATCCGCGATCCGATGTCAGCACCAGCAGCAAATAGACATCTCTGCCGCCGTTGCCGCGCATCAGTTCAGGATAGACGTATTGGATATTCTTTTCGGTTTCTTCCTGCCGGATTTCATACAAGACACGGGCAGCCGCAGCCAGAACATTATTGCTGTAGAACGCCGACTTGCCGATCAGCCCCTGCGCGCGGCGCAAACGGGCGGCAGCCACCAGTTTCATCGCCGAAGTAATCTTCTGCGTCGATTTGATGGATTCGATCCGGGTTCTTAATTCTTTCAAGCCTGCCATAGTCTGTTATGCCTTACGCTGCTTCCTTCGCTTCGGAAAATTCGGTTACAAAAGCCTCATAAAAGGCAGAAAGTTCTTTGTCGGTTTCTTCGGAAATGGCTTTCTCCTCACGGATTTTTTTCAAAATCTCCGGATAGTTCGCCTTCAACGAACGTAAAGATTCTCCCTCAAAAGCGCCGATTTCCTTCACCGGAATCTTATCCAGATAACCGCGAACCCCGGCAAAAATCGCCACAACTTCCTCTTCTACCGACATTGGCTGATTAACCGGCTGCTTAAGCAGTTCGGTCAAGCGCGCACCGCGAGCCAGAAGATTCTGCGTTGCCGCATCCAAATCCGAGGCAAATTGGGCAAACGCCGCCATCTCACGATACTGTGCCAACTCCAGCTTAATTTTTCCGGCCACTTGCTTCATCGCCTTAATCTGCGCTGCAGATCCGACGCGGCTGACCGAAATTCCGACATTGACCGCCGGACGAACCCCTTGGAAGAACAAGCTTGTTTCCAAAAAAATCTGTCCGTCGGTAATCGAAATCACATTGGTTGGAATATAAGCGGACACATCGCCGGCCTGCGTTTCAATCACCGGAAGAGCCGTCAATGAACCCGCCCCTTCTTCGTCGCTCATCTTGGCCGCACGTTCCAGCAAACGCGAATGCAGATAAAAAACGTCGCCCGGATAAGCTTCGCGCCCTGGCGGACGGCGGAGCAGCAGCGACATCTGGCGATAAGCCGTCGCCTGTTTGGAAAGGTCGTCATAAAAAATAACCGCATGCATTCCGCGATCACGAAAATACTCGCCCATGGCACACCCGGCATACGGGGCAATATACTGCATCGGCGCCGGGTCGGAAGCGGTTGCCGCCACCACAATCGTATAATCCAGCGCGCCGTAATCCTTTAGGGTTTTGACCACCTGCGCCACCGTCGAACGTTTCTGTCCGACAGCCACATAAACGCAAAACAGTTTGTCTTTGTCAGATTTGGCGGCATCGTTTATTTTTTTCTGATTAATAATCGTATCGACAATAATTGAAGTCTTTCCGGTCTGACGGTCTCCGATAATCAGCTCACGCTGCCCGCGCCCGATCGGAATCAGACTGTCAATGATTTTTAATCCCGTCTGCATCGGCTCATGAACGCTGCGGCGGGCAATAATCCCCGGCGCCTTGACCTCGGCCAGGCTGTGTTCTTTAGCTTTAATATCGCCCTTGCCGTCAATCGGCTCGCCCAATGCATCGACAACCCGCCCGAGAAGTTCCTTCCCGACCGGAACGCTGACAATAGAGTCCAAACGCTTGACTGTATCGCCTTCCTTAATTTCCTGATCGGAACCGAAAATAACGACGCCGACGTTATCCTCTTCCAAATTCAACGCCATGCCCTTAACGCCGCTTGAAAATTCGACCAATTCGCCGGCCTGAACTTTTTCAAGCCCGTAAACCCGGGCAATACCGTCGCCGACCGACAAAACCTGCCCAACTTCCGAAACATCCAAGTCGATGCCGGAATGAGCTATTTTCTCTTTGATAATGGAAGATATTTCACTAGCATTCACAGACATTATTGTCCACCTTTCATAACTTGTTCAAGACGGTTGAGCTTTCCTAAAAGGGTATCGTCAATCATGTTTGAACCATATTTAACTTTCAGGCCGCCCAAAACTTCGGGCTTGACCAGATAAGAAACCAAAACCTTTTGTTTCAGCAATTTCTCAAGAGATGCTTCAAGCTTCTTAACCTGCGCTGCCGAAAGCGCCTGCGCCGACTGTACTTCAACCTCGGCAATATTGTTTTTTTGATGGTAAAGATGAATAAATTCCTGCAATATTTCCTTCAACTCAGGCAAACGTTCATTATCGGCAATAATATCCAGACAATTACGGCTTTCCGAACTCAGCTTCATCTTGGCAGCCACGGCATTCAGAGTCTCTTTTTTAGAGTCGCGATTCCATACCGGATTCGCAAAATACTTAATAAAATCCGCATCTTCGGAAATTTCGGCCTGTAGCTTCCGAACATCGTCATAAACTTTGGCAACGGCTTTCTTTTCCGCCGCCGCTTCATAAAGAGCCAAAGCATAGGTCGCCGCAATCTTAGATTTGGAAATTTTCTTCAATTTACTCACTCTGTGTAAATCATTCAACCTGCACTCATCATAAGCAACAAATTGTTTCTAATTTATTAATGGAAACATGAATTTACAACCGGAACAAGGCTTTTTTTTGTGAAGTGAATCAATCCGGCGATTCGCCCCATGCACATTATTTACAGTTCTTTTCGGGACGAAACAAACCCTAACGTAGACAGACCTACGTAAATTAGAAAAAAGTTGGAGTTTGAGGGTAGTAGAGTTCTTTCCGAGACCGATGAAAAGGGCTCTGATACCCCAAAATACAACTTTTTTATTTTAAAAGAAGGAATAAGGATCTATATCCACCTCTACCCTCACGGAAGAAGGAATGTTGACTTTTTTGAGCCACTCGCGAATAACTTCCTGAATTTGAATATTCTTTGCAGTCTTTAACAACAGACGGTACCGATATTTGTTCCGCAGCATATAAATCGGCGCCGGAGCCGGGCCAAGCGTCGTAATACAGTCGTTGTTCGGAGCCGTTTGCCCGAGCCAGGCGGCAGTTTTATCGGTAACCTCCCGATTCGCGCCGCTGACAATAATTGCCGCCAGCTTGCCGAACGGCGGCATTTTAAGAATACGGCGACTGTCTTTTTCAAGCCGGAGAAACTGCTCCCGATCGCCGGAAAGCAAGGCTTTCAAAACCGCGTTTTCGGGATAAAGCGTCTGCAAATAGACAATGCCTTTTTTCTCGCCGCGGCCGGCTCGCCCCGAAACCTGCGACAACAGTTGAAACGTCCGCTCCGATGCGCGCAAATCGCTCCCCATAAGCCCCAAATCGGCATCAACAATCCCCACCAGGGTAAGGCTCGGAAAATGGTGCCCCTTGGCCAGGATCTGCGTTCCGATAAGAATATCGACTTCCCCTTTCTCCATCTCGCGGATAACTTCCGAAACTTCGGCCATACTGGCGGTAATATCGCTGGAAATAATACGCACCCGCGCTGAAGGGAAACGCATTTTTACTTCTTCCGCCACCCGCTCAACTCCCGGTCCGCAGGCAGTCAGCCCGGTTTCGGAACGGCATTCCGGACAAACTGTCGGCATCGGCATAGAATAGCCGCAATGATGGCAAACCAGCGACTTGGTATTTTTGTGCTCCGTCAGCCAGGCCGTACAATGCGGACACTGAATCCGATGCCCGCAATCGCGGCAGATCGTCAAAGGCGCATATCCCCGGCGATTCAGAAACAACATGGACTGCTCGCCTTTTTCCAAATTTTCCTTCAGTGCTTCAACCAGCGTCGGCGCCAGCCACGAAACACCCCAGGCCCCTTTGAGCGGCTTGTCTTTTTTCAAATCCAGAACTCTGATTTCCGGCAGTTCCGCTGCGGCAAAGCGGCTGCTGAGCCTGACTTGTTCATACTTGCCCTCATCAACATTGTTCAACGTTTCCAATGCCGGCGTCGCCGTCGAAAGAATAACCGGAATTTGTTCAAATTTGCCGCGGACGACCGCCATGTCGCGCCCCTGATAATTTACGGCGTCTTCCTGCTTATAGGATGAGTCATGACTCTCATCAACAATAATAACGCCCAAATCGGCATACGGCAGATAAAGGGCCGAACGAGCGCCGATAATTACCTTGGCACGATTCTCCACTATTGCCTTCCAGGTATCGGCCCGCTCTTTGTTGCCGAGATTGGAATGCCACTTTGCCGGCACTACGCCGAAACGGCGTTCAAAACGGGACAGCCATTGCGTTGTCAACGAAATTTCCGGCACCATGACCAACGCCTGTTTTCCCTGCTCCAACGCTTGGGCCACCGCCTCAAAATAAACTTCGGTTTTGCCCGAGCCGGTAACCCCGTCCAACAGGGTAACCGAAAAACCCTGACCAACCTTAGAGGCCAAAATATCGGCAGCGGCTCGTTGCTCCGCCGTCAGCCGCACTTTATGATGTCCCGGATTCGGCAAAGAAAATTCTTTCTTCTGTTCAACGGCAATCGGCGACAAAACGCCTTTTTCAATCAGCGTATTAACCACCCCGACCGATACCCCGGCGCCTTTGCAAATTTCGGCTTTGGTATAAGGGGCATGCTTCAACAAATCCATAACCCGCCACCGGGCGTCGGAATTTTTGATTTTGGCTTCCGCCAGCGTCTTGCCGGAAAGGGTATATAAAAGCATCAGCTTCGGATCTTCAAAAACGGCTCTGACGCTCAACGCCATCTTCAAAACCAAACCGAGAAAAGCCATATTGTAAGCGGCCGTAAAACTGATAAACCTGCGCATTGCTTCCGACAACGGCGGATAATCGAGCCGCGCTTTAACCGGCTTGATTTTGCTCTCGTCCAAATGGGAAGACTTTCCGATTTTCCAAACCACGCCGACCAGTTCCTCTTTTCCCCGCCGCGGATTGCCGAAAGAAACCGCCACCAAGTCGCCGACGGCAACATCGTCCTCGGCTTTATAATCAAACACGTCATTAAACGGCAGCGGCAGCAAAACACCGACAATTTTAGTCATCTGATCCTCCGGTTTGCGCGTATCATAAACCCAAAACCACAACCTTGCCAAGCAGATTCTGCAGTTTCCCGCAGCCGCGTTTACCAAAAAGTTACCATCATTGCCTTATACTGCAAACATGAAGCAGGAAATCAAATACCCCGCCGCTCCCGATGCGCTGAACGCAATCCGCGAATGGCAGAACTGGCTCCGTAACGAACGGCGTTATTCTTCGCATACACTCGACGCCTATTTTCGCGACCTGTCCGATTTTTTCTGCTATTTTGCCGAAACCAAGGGGCACGAAGCAAGCCTCACAGAGCTGTCTGCCTTTGAGGTTCGCGATTTTCGCGCCTACATCTCCCATCGCGCCTCCCGGCATATTGGCAAAGCCACCTTGGCACGCAACATTTCCGGACTGAAAAATTTTTATCGCTGGCTGGACGTTAACGATCTGTGCAAAAATGCCGCTGTCAGCGTTATCTCCAGCCCGCGTTTGCCTAAAAGCCTGCCCAAAGCTTTAGATGTCAAAGACACGTTCGACGTTCTCAGCGTTTGTATCAAATTCAGCAAAGAGCTTTGGGCCGGACAACGCGACACCGCCGTCATGACCCTGCTCTACGGCTGCGGACTGCGCATTTCCGAAGCGCTAAACATGAACATTGGCGATATTGACGAAAACAGCACCTATCTGCGCATCAAAGGCAAGGGCAACAAAGAACGGATTGTGCCGCTGCTGCCGATTGTCTGGAGACGGATTCGCGAATACCTTGACCAATGCCCCTACAAACTTGCCCGCGGCGAACCTTTGTTTGTCGGCGCCCGCGGCGAACGCCTTTCTCCCCGGATTATCCAACGCCAGTTAGAAAAAATCCGCCGCTACCTGGAACTTCCCGATACGCTCACCCCGCACGCCTTGCGCCACTCCTTTGCCACGCACCTCCTGGCCGAAGGAACCGACCTCCGCTCCATTCAGGAACTGCTCGGACATAGTACGCTTACCACGACCCAACGCTATACCGACGTTCAAATTGAAACCCTGCAAAAAGAATATCGCCAAGCCGAAATCCTGAAAAACTAAAAAAACTCCGAAATAACAAACTTCGGAGTTTTTTAAATACGACTCAAAAAGCCAAAACACACCTGACGCAATAGTAGTTGCTATTATGGCTGGAGTACACCGTACCGTCACCGGCGTGCACGGTCCACGCGTAGTTGTAGCTATACTTTGACGAAGACCAAATCCAACCGCCAAGCTCAACCCCGTCAATCTTTTGCATAGCCGGATTGATAATCTCCCGGTTAGCAACAATCCGTTTCAACTGTTCACTAGCCGGCATAAAGCCTTCTCCCGGTCTGACACCGTTTTGGCTGTATTGAGCGCACCATTCCGCTGCCGGAAAAGATATGTCATGTGCCTTGCCATAAGCAATCAGCTTTTCGGTATTGCCCTTACCATCGTACTCATCTTTGATGTTGGTTTCGCAATGCTTATCTGACCAAGCTTTTTTCACTTCGTCCGGCGTGACAATCAATCCTCTTTGTCCTTGCGGCACGTTCTTGTCCGGATTAACCCAGCCGACCACGCCTTGGCAATTCGCGTAAGCATTCGGATCCGGCGAAAACTTCCCGCCCGCAAACGCATACCAGCCGACCTTTACTTCAGAGAAAAAAGTTTCAACTTCTATCGCCGATTTCTCAACTTGAACCGTTTCTTGCTCTTGAAGCTGCTGCAACTTTGTCTGCTGCTGTTCTTCTTCCGCCTGTTCGCGCGCATCTTCTTCCGTAAACGGCTTTGAAAAGAACTGTTCCTTACAAGGAAGCTTCTCCTTCGGCTCAACGCCCTCCAAACAGCCCCAGATTTTGCCAATCTTTATCTTGCCCGGAACCATCTTATGTGTCACCGTGCCGTCCGCATAAACATACAACGGCAAACCTTCTTCGCACATGAGCTGAACTAAATCTATCTTACATTCCATATCTATATGTTTTTAATTTATTAATAATTCTTTGAATAAATTTCATTTAGCAGATTGCTACCGACTAAGTCAAATAAAAAAAACTCCCCGTTCAAGCGGGGAGTTTAAACCGAAAGGCTGAATTATCTGCTGGCAAGCTTTTCTTTCACCGTCGAGAATAAAGCCGTTTTCTTTTGCTTTTTTTGGTTTTTCCTGAAATCGCTTTTGTTTTTGGCAATTTTCAATTTAACCGTTTGCGCATTGCTCAATTTAATCTTTTTAAGCGTTTTGCTCTTGGAAACGGAAGCCTTGTCTGCCGTTGGAAAACTAAAACTTTGCATTTCGGCTTTCACGTTTTCTTCTTCTTGAACCGAAGCAGAAGCCAAAGAAACGTTTTTCTTTGATGTCCGGATTTTTTTGACCGCTTTAGTTGTATCGGCCGCTGCCTTCTTTGCCTGCGTTTTTGTTTGGGCTGTTGCCGGTACCGGTTGTGTCTCGTCGTCTTTGCCCGGAACACTGCCGCTGTTTAACGTAATTGTTCTTACAGTTGGTTTTTTTTGTGTTCCCGCCGCCGCAATCAATGTCTCTTCTTGGGTTTGTAAGGGAGACCTAACCGGAGATGAGGCGCGTGATTTATTGTTTTTGACCTGTCTTGTTGCCTCAGCCAGAGCCAAATTCTCCTCAGCTGCGGTTGTTTCCGGATTTGCGGGAGCTTTTTCTTCCTTACGGAAGGCCAAAAAAGTTTCCAGCAATTTAGCCGCTGCTTTTCGGGCCGATTTACCCTTGGCGGTTTTTGCTTCTTTGGCTTTGATGGCAGCATACAATTCCGAACTGATTTTGTGTTTGGCTTCTTTTTGAAGTTTGGCGACAACTGTATTATCTGCCAGTATAACCGTTGCCGGCCGAACCGGATGTATTTCTTCCATCATGTCGTTCTGCCGGGCCAGAATTTCTGCCTGAGCGTTAAAATAGTCATTGATATCGCTGGCCAACCCGTTTTCTTTCTGATAACGGAGTTTGTGTCCCCAATTTTGCGATTTGAAATTTGAAACCCGGGTATAAACGTCAAGCGGGCTGATGCTTGTTTGATTGTTTTTGAGCGCTTCGGCTTTGGCCGCTTCAATTTGTCTCTTGATAATGCTGAAAGCTTTTCCCGGAGACTGGGTCGAAGTTGACATTACCTGAGCAGCCAACAGAAAATTTTCCGGATGGGTGTAATTTTCCGGCGTAATCTCCGGAAAGTCCGGAAACGTCTGATGCAGTTTTTGAAAAACCGGTTTGTAATGGGTCTCAAACATAAAGCCGAATTTTAAGCGGGCAAATTTTTCGGCTTGTTCGCCTTCACATAAATCGCAGTAAGTCTGATAAAAACGGTCGGTTCTGGCATTGCGGGCAATAATTTTTCCCGTTTCCGGATCCACGCCGGCAGCTTTGGCCAGTTCGGGAAAATCCTTGCGGCAATATTTGACCAGTTCATAAATGGTATTGTTCAGATTAAACTGGTAGTCTCCGAGATATTTGGCATTTTTGATGCTGGTTGCGCCATAATTTAAAATCGTCGGATTATTGCCGGATTCAAAGGCATGAACCACATCTTCGGGTCGGACTTTTGAAAAATCGATATACACGCCGTTATAATAACCGCCGCTTTTGACGTTTTCCAACTGGGCCAGCGGAATATAATCTTTGGTTCCGGAAAAATAAGTATTGCCGGAAAGCTTAATCTGTTCTGCCAGATGTTTTTGGGCATAAGCGATTTTATTTTTGGTATTGTCAATACTGTTGAGGCTTGTTTCTTCGGTTTCTCCTCTGGCGCCCATACTAAAACTGGATAACAGGGCCATTCCGGCAAATGCTTTGCGCAAAGTGCCGGTATGATTGAGCGTAAACATCTTTACCTTGTCTTTCAGCGAAACGGCCTGCTGTTCATTTTCTTTCTGCCGGATTTTTTGTTGGTGCTGCATTCTGAGTTTGCGAAACTGCCGCATCAGAAAGCTTAACTTTTCTTTCTTGTTCATTATTTCTGTCCATATCTTAACAAAATCATCTAATCCCTTTATATTCTGCAATAATATATCATGTTTTTTTAGCGGAATCAATAGGCGGCGTGCATTTTTCAAATAATTTTGTTGAAAAAAAATCTTCGGTCGCTATACTAAAGCCGCAGTTAGAAAAATCCGGCGTTTCAGAAGTGCTCGGCGCCTTTTTGCTGAAAAGTTCCGGAGTTCCGAAAGACAATAAAAAAGGAATTATATCGTGAGCCGACATTCCGATAATCAGCCGAAAATTTCTCCGCCGCACAGCATTGCCGTTTTTCTCAGAAATATTTTGCGCTTTTGCCTGATTTTGCTTTTTGTGGCCGGAGGATATTGGCTTTCTTCGGACAAAAATCCGTGGAACCGTCGTTTCGAAATTGCTGTCGTCTATCAGCAGGACATTGCCGAGCTGCCGGTCATTGCGGAAGATTCGCTGCTTGCCGAAACCGATTTTTCTTCTGCCGGTACAGAAAACGAAGCTGCGGAAGAAGAAAACGTAACGGTAATTGACAGCGCCCGGCTTGATGTTGATTTGATTGAGCAAAAGCTTAACCCTGCGGCGGCAGAAGTGGCCAGACAGGCAGAAGCTTCGATCGTGGAGGTTTATCCTAACGGTGACGGCATTCTGACAGCTCCGGAAGTTGAACAAACACCGCTCTTGTCCCTGACGGAAAGTAAAGAGGCGCTTTCTCCGTCTTTGTCCGTTTCGGAAACGGAGGCCGTTTTGTCGGCAAAGCCGGGCGACGATGAGGTCGATACGGCAGAAATTGAAGCCTCCTATGAAGAAGAACTTCCCGAAGAAGAATATCGGGAGCCTGAAGAAAACAGAAAAGGCTATTACGTTTATCGCGGACATAAAAAACTCCGCGACATGGATATCGACGTTGCGCACAAACCGCCGTATTTCGGCGCCGAGCCGGTTATTGCCGTTGTTATTGACGATATGGGCATAAGCCGCTCCCGGACGCGCGACATCAGTTCTTTGCAGGCGCCGCTGACTTCTTCTTTTCTTACTTACGGCACTTCGCTCGATGCTCAGGTGGAAACTGCCCGCAAATCCGGACACGAAATCATCGTTCACGTGCCGATGCAGCCCAAAAGCAACATTGATGTTGCCCCCGATGTGCTGACGATTGAAATGACACCGGCTGAAATTACCGCCAATTTTGAAAAGATGCTGGCTAAGTTTTCTGATATAAAAGGGGTGAATAACCACATGGGCAGCCTGTTTACCGAACATGCCGAAAAACTGGCTCCGGTTATGGAAGTGCTGCATCGCCGCGGTTTGTTTTTTCTGGATTCCAAAACCTCGCCCAAATCAGCCGGACGAAAAGTGGCGGCCGAATATGCCGTGCCTTATGCGCACCGCCATGTTTTTTTGGATAATGTCAATCAGGTCGAATATGTAAACCGGCAACTGGCGCTGACCGAAAAAATTGCCCGCCGCAACGGTTATGCCATCGCCATCGGGCACCCCAAGAGCGCAACCTATCAGGCACTAAAGCAGTGGCTGCCGTCCCTGCCGGAAAAACATATTAAAATTCTGCCCCTGAGCGAAATCGTCAAAGTGCTCAATCCGGCATTTCCCCGCAAGCCGGACCAGAGCAAAAGCGCCGGCTAGTCTTTTTTGCTGAAAGAAGCCACGTCGCCCGGATAAGTCACGTCCCAAAGCAGGCTTTTGTCCCGGGTTTCGATTTTGGTCGTATAATCCTCATATTGCGGAAAAATAACCCTGATGCCGGCATCTTCCGGCACAATGTCTGCCTTGTCAAAAAGTTCGCGGCTCCACAAAACCGGATTGGATTTGACGCCCTTAAAACTGCTGACCAGCAGCTGCGGCCCGCCGTCAGGCTTAAAGTTTTTGATTATCTTGTCCAGAAATTTATCGGTAATGTTCGGCATGTCCCCGGGCAGCAGCAAAGCGCCTTTGCAGCTTGAGGGAAGGGAATTCAGCCCCAGCATGATAGAGGTTTTGATCCCGGCCCGGAAAGACGGGTTGTAAAGGACGTTAACGTCAATGTCTTCCAAAGCCGCTTCAATTTCCTCATTTTGATAACCGGTAATAACGTAAACCGGATTGGCCTTGGAACGGACGGCCGCATGAACCGCCTTCAGGAACAACGGTTCGCCGTCAACCTCTGCCAAAAGTTTATTGCTTCCGGCGCGGCGGCTGCTTCCGGCCGCCAGAACAATCGCGGCAACGCTTGGCGTATTTTTGTTCTTGTCGCCGCTGCCGTTTCCGCTCAAACGGGCCTGCTCCCGGATATTGAGGGTCATGCCGCCCGGCAGGGTAGCGTTCTGTGGATGCCGAAAATCAAAGCTGAGCAGCTTTTCGCTGACAATAACCTGCAAAATCAGACGCTTGAGCAGCGGACTGTCAATTTCTGCATAATCATAAGGCAGGCAGATAATTTTTTTGCCGCGTTTGGTTGCAATAATAAAATCAGAAATTCCGATTTGCGGAATATTGGAACAAATAATATCGTCTACAAAGCTGAGCAAAGCCGAACGGATAACGTCGTATCGTGAGCCGCTGCGTTGTCCGGGGACGATAAAAATCAGATCATTCGGCTGATTGACGGCATAGCTCAGCGTATCGGCAATCCCCTGAATATGGTGCGGCGCGCTGTATTCGGTTGAAAAATCTATCTGCAGGCCGCCAAAATCATTGACCAGCTTTTGAACGGCGGAAGTAAAACGTGCTTCTTCTTCGTCATTGTTGTAAAACTGCGTATAAAGCAGGGCGGCGCGGTGAGGTTTGTCTTCGGTTACCTGCAGCAGGGTTGTGTTGCCCGAGAGGCTGTACAGGATTTTATCAATTTCTTTCTGGGGAATAATCGGATATTCCGTTTGCAGCTCGGCAATTACTTCTCCGGCTTTAACGTTTTGAAAAGGCTCGATTGTGTTCAAAACAGCAAAGTCGGAAAAACGGTTAAATTTTGCTGCCCGTTCTTCAGAACATTCAAAAATTCCGTTTCGGGTCGCCACGATTTTGGCAATGCCGTTGTCGCCGATGGAATAAGCCGTTGCCTCCCCGCAGAGTTTGGCGCACAGCTGCCGGAGCGCGATTTGAAAACTGATGTCGTGGATTTCTTCTTCGGCGCCGAAAATCCGCCGGATACCGGCCTTTTTAAGGGCATCAATGTCTTCGCTGTCGAGTTTTCTTCCTTTTGGCATCAGGCGGTCGGCAAGCTGAACCGGATTGAAGAGCCGGACGCCTTTGGCTTTGTTGATGTCAAATTCTGCGCATTTCATATTTTTTCGGCACCTGCAGTTAAAAAATTTTTTTTCAGTTTAGCAAAAATAAATAAAAGCGAAAGCATAATTTTTGCCGTTTGGATTAATTATATAAGAACTGATTGGCCCAAAAATAAGAGATCATCAGCAGCAAACCGATAAGCGTAATCACAACTTCATGCCACCGGACCGGGGCAAACTTCAGAGCGCCGTTCAAACGGGCGTTGTTAAAATTAATTGCTTTTTGCGCCGGGATTAGGCTGAGGGCGCTGGCTGCCAGAATTCCGGCCAAAATAACCGCTTCTCCCGAACTGAGGCTGTCATAGTTTTTGGGCTCCTGCGCCAGGTTGATCAGAATATAGGACATTGCCGCCAGTCCGGACGGAAACCGCGGCAGATAACGGAGCTGCGCAGCGGAACGGTAAATCCGGTTAAACAGGGGATAAATGAAAAAAAGATTGCTCAGGCAGCGCAAAAAAGGCGAAATTCTGGCGTGTTGATCGTGCTTTACCGCATTCCACTGGCGATAGCTCCAATAAATGTCATAAAATCCGCCGCTCACAATCGAACAAAAAATCAGCCGGAATAAAGAAACTGAATAATATTGCGTCGGCGCGTCAGGGTCATAATTGCTGTTTTGGGCCAGATAAGCGGCATAATCGGCGTTTGCCCGCAACGCGCAGAACAAAAACGGCAGCGATAACATAATCGCGGCTATAGCGGAATTTCCGCTTTGCCATTGCAAAACCGCTCCCAGCCAGCATAAGCACGCCAAGGTCAGAAGAAAAGCCCCCCGCCGGACCATACCCTGCCAAAAATAGAAAAACGGTCCGCAGAACAATGCTTTGATGTTGAAATCACGCCAGAAATTCATGACAATCGCTCCACTGGCGAAGAATATATTTTTTTTTCGATTCGGCAAGGCTTATTTTTCCGATTGTGCAGAAGAACGGAATTTTTGCCGATGCCCGGTCTGAAAGTTCCCTTCCATTTTGCGAACCGTATCCGCCGGAAGCTCAAGCGCTTTGGCAACAAAATCCAAATCTTGTCCCATGTCTTTGGCCGCTGCGGCAAAGCTGACCTGATGTTCCGAAGTTTTCTGAACTTCTGCGGCCAGCAGCAATAAGGCTTTGGGTTCTCCGTTGAGGGCTTCGGCGGCAATTTTCCAGCTCACCAGCCACTCGTGCGGATAGCGGTAATCGTACGTCATGTCGCGTCCGTCGGCCGAAAGGACTTCTCCGCTGCGTTTGCCGTAACGGGGCAGGGCGTCAAACAGCGTCATCTTAAGATAACTGCGCGCCTCGCTGTTTTTTTCGTGTTTTTGACACAGGCTGGCTTCATGCAGCCGGTCAAGCATGCTTTCGGGAACTTCCAGGCGATAGCAATAAGGCGTTACCGCCCAAACCTGGCCGTACCCGTTCCATATGTTTATGGCATAGTTGTCGTCGCGGACTTCCGACATATCCAGCGGTTTCATCTTGTCGACATCTATCGGAAAGTCATAAATGCCCAGATTGCCCAGCTCTTCAAAACTCTCGCGCTTAACGGTGTTGCGGCTGATGCGCCCGATATCGCCGATGTGCTGGGGGAGGTTGTCCTCACCGCGAATAACGTCGTCTTTAAGCCCGATAAGGCTTTCCTGTTCGTCCAAGCTAAGACGGTTGAAGGCGGCTTCGTCAATGCGTACGGACAAGCCGCCGAGTGCTCCGATACCTTCTCTGATTCCGCTTTTGGCGTTTTGCCGCTCCAGCAATCCGAGGTAAATTCCTGACAGTTTTTCCCTGAACGTCTTTCCGTTTTGCAGCTTGCCGCAGTAAAGGGTAACATTGGCACCGCTGTTATAAATCAGCCGCCGGTTTTCTTCCAAGCTGAGGATTTCGGCGCGGCTTTTCCCCTTGGGGGCTTGGCGCAGGACTTCCAAAAGCTGTTGGGTAGTGGCATATCGGGTCATTTCCGGATCCTTATTATTATTTATTTATAAAAATACAGCTCTTTGATAAAAATATCAATTAGGAAATTTTTATAATAAAAATTAAGCACCTCCGGAGAAGTGCTTTAATTTGGTTGAGAATAATAATTTTAACCTCTTTGGGAAATTTGCCGCAGCGACTTTTCATAGGCTGTTTCCGGCGCGGCAGCAACAATGCCGGATTTTTTCCGACGATAGATGCCTGCACGATACTTTATTTTCTGTTTCAGATGTTGGTTTTCCGCTTGACGGGCAAATTGCTCTTTTTCATATTGCAGCCCTTCTTTCATATATTGCGTTTTCAAAATGGCCGGAATGAGCGCCTGGGCGTTAGGCCTCTTGGACATGACGCTGTCTCTGACCATGGATTTGATTTCGTCGTCGGAATATTGTTCCGGCATATCCGTCAGGGTTTGCTTTTTAATTTCTTCGTTAACAAAAGTCTCCAGCCTTTGAGAGGGATTGCGCTTTCCGAAATCAATCGGTTCTTCTGCCCAGTCGGAAATGTCGGCAATGACATAATCCCGGTTATTGAGGTTGACCTTGAGGCGGAAACGGTTTTCGTAGTAGGCAGGGCTGAAAGCGTGGCGGTCATAATGAGATTGCCAGGCTTCGTGAAATTTTTGATAATGTTCAAGCTTAAGGTCATTCAGCGAAATGCTGGTCTTGTCCCAGTCAATGCTTTCGCGTTCGGCCGTATCTTTGGCGACAGCGCGCTTTTCCTGGATTTTTCGAATAGCCTCAAGGCGTGTTTTGTCCGTTTCGCTGGCCGGCACATATACGCCGTCGCCTCCCCAAAAGGGTTCTTCATATTTGTAGCGGCTGGTAAAGTATTCCTCATAAGTTTTTAATTGTTTGTCGCTTAAAGTTGCAAGCGCTTCATTAAAAGTGCATTTGCTGTTCTTGGCGTAACTTTTACAGGTTTTTTCAATAGCTTTTATATCTGAGGGTTTTTTATCAAAAAATTTGAACATCATTAACTCCTTTGTAAACAATAAAGCAAGTTTACTACATTTTGGAAATTATGTCAAATTGTTTTGTCAAATTTTTAGAAGGGGGAGAATGTCATTATGGAAAATATTGTAAAAATTTGATGACTTTAAAAATTTTTTAATTATAATGTTTCAAGTTTTATTTAACAGAGATTGACAACTTCGTGAAAAAGATAATAACAATTTCTGAAGCCGGGCAGTTGCTTAAAAATGGTGCATCGGTAATGATCGGCGGCTTTTTACGCTGCGGAACGCCCGCCCGGATTATTGAAGAAATCCTCAAAAATGACATCTGCAATCTGACCCTGATTGCCAATGATACTTCTACGCCGGACTATGACCGCGGCAAACTGGTGGTCAACAAGCGGATAAAAAAAGCGATTGTCGCCCATATCGGCACCAATCCCGAAACCGGCCGCCAGATGAATGCCGGAGAGCTGGAAGTGGAACTTGTGCCAATGGGAACTTTGGTTGAGCGGATACGCGCCGCCGGCTCCGGGTTGGGAGGTTTTTTAACGCCGACCGGCGTCGGTACGGTAGTTGAAAAAGGCAAAACCGTCATGGAAATCGACGGACGAAAATATCTGCTTGAAAAACCGCTGAAAGCCGATTTTGCCTTAATCAGCGCTGCCCGGGCCGACCGTTTCGGCAATCTTTTTCTGCCCGGGACAACCCGTAATTTTAATGTTGTGATGGCAACGGCCGCCGATACGGTCATTGTCGAGGCCGGAGAATTGAGCGATGAGCCTCTCAAACCCGATGAAATCACTATTCCCGGAATTTTTGTTGATTATATTGCGGTATAAGGAAACGAAAAATGGAACTTTCAAAAGAACAAAGCCGTGAGATTATTGCCCGCCGTGTTGCCAAAGAATTCGGCGAAGGCGACGTCATTACTTTGGGGATTGGTCTGCCGACAGAAGTTGCAAATTATATCCCCGCTAATCTGCATGTTGTGTTTCAGTCCGAAAACGGCTTGCTCGGCGTTGGGCGCCGCGATCTGTCCGGCTCTGACAACCCGTTGGTAACCAATGCCGGCGGCATCGCCGTTACGACCAAACCCGGAGCGGCGTTTTTTGACAGTCAGTTGTCTTTTGCCATGATTCGCGGCGGCCATATTGATGCGACGGTTTTGGGCGCTTTGGAAGTTGACGAAGAAGGAAACCTGGCCAACTGGATGGTGCCGGGCGTTTTTGTTCCCGGAATGGGCGGTGCAATGGATTTGGTCGTTGGCGCCAAACGGGTGATTATTGCCATGGAGCATACCAATAAGGGGCGCCCGCGTATTGTAAAAAAATGCACCTTGCCGCTGACTGCTGCCAAAGAGGTTGACTTGATTGTTACCGAACGTGCCGTTATGGAAGTAACGCCCCAAGGCCTGGTTTTAAAAGAAATCAATCCGCTGTTTTCTTTGGACGATGTGTTGCAGGCAACCGCAGCCGAATTAATTGTTCCCGATGATTTGCAGCAAATTGCTGTTTAGAAAAATCTCCCGTTTGAAACGGGAGATTTTTTTATTACTGCCGGTCGACGAGTTCTATTTTGATGTCTTTGTTATAATATTTGAGCAGCCTGGCGGTAAGCCCGTAAGCAGTATAATATCCCAACTCAAGCCGGTCTACGGTTTCGGGATAAGCGCCGACGGCGGCGGCAACTTTCTCAATTTCCTGATTGCGTTCGCGGCGCAGCCTGGCAAACTCAATGCCGATTGCTTTGCGAAAGGTTTTGTTTTTAATATTCTGGATTAAAGTCATGTTCTAAACTCCCTTTAGGTTTCTGATTAAAAAGAAACCTCCTCAAAAGCCTTTGAGGAGGGGAGTTCACAACTGTACGTAAACAGTCGACCTTCTTCGTTATGCGCAAAGCATACTTATTCCGGTCGCTCCCCATAAAAGGAGCTTTGTTATTACGTAAGGAGTTGTGATACTCCACACCCGGCTCACCCGAATGCGAGAATAAGATTAATGCAAATAAGAGAAAATGCAAGGGGAATTTTTTTTAGGTAAGGGCAAAGCCGCCCTCGTTGTCCTTGTCATCTTCGGACAGAGGGCGGCAGCCCAAAAAACGGTCTGGCTTTCAATCTCAGGAATTTGAACGACCGCGAAGCGCCATCAGCATTTGCGGATTCATCTGGGTCGGGCGAACAGCCGGCGTATTTCTCGGGGCTTGAATAATTCCTCTTTTTTCCAGCAAAATCCGACGGTTTAAATCATTAGACAGCGTTTTCCTGCCGGAAACATCAGTACGACCCGGTACAGCCGCCGGCATTTCTGCTTGCTTGGAAGCGCGGGAAATATCCCTGGCGGCCAAAGCCGTGTCTATTCCGACGCTGGCTGCCGTCCCGAGTCCGGGAATACAGCCGCAAATCCCGGAGGCGACTTCGCCAACTGCTCCCAAATAATCTTTGTCTTTAATCCGCTGCCAGGCAAAAAAGCATCCGGCTCCCAAGCTCACCCCCGGAATTTTTTTCAATAAGGATTTTCCGACAGCCTTTCCGGCCGTTTTGCCGACGGTTTTGGCAGCAGTTTTTCCTATAGCTTTGGCGGCAGTTTTTCCAATGGTTTTGCTTTGGGTTTTAAGTAATCCTCTTCCACCGGCTTCCGCTGTTTTGGCCACATTCTGGGACGGCTTCATGCCTCTCATTCTGCGGATAAACTCAGCCCTTTGGGCCGGTGTCATTTTCCGGGCCTGGCCTTTTTGCGGTTTTGCTTTGTTTTTATCGCGGTCCAGCATATCGTCAAGCGACATATCCGAATTGGATCGCCCTTGGGAAGAACTTTGGTTTTCGGAAGAATTTTTTTCTTTTTTGCCCTGCTCGTCCCGTTTTTTCTTTTGCCCGGAAACATTTGTCGCCACTTGGGTAATTTTATTTTTGGCCTGCGAAACAAACATTTCCCGTTCCGACGCGGGGAGCTTGTCAAGAATTTTAGCCATGCCGTCATTAAAACGCGGATTCTTCAGAATATCGTCAATATTCATATCTTCCGGGTTGATGCTCTCAATAATTTCCTGAATATCTCCCGACGACAAGAAATTGTCTACAAAGTCGTTAACCTCGCTGTTGGTTTCAGCGACGTCTTCGTTTCTTTCAATTTCTTTGTTTTCGTTTTCTTCATCCATGGCCATATTCCCTGTTCTTGGGTTCATTATAGCACTTTATGGTTATTTTCGCAACAAAAAAGCCGTATCCGCCCGGGACACGGCCTTTGCAAAAAAACAACGGGTCTAATTCCATTTGGCCAAGTGGTCGAGAAAAGCGTTTACAAAATCCGGCCGGCGGTTCTGATAATCCAGGTAATAGGCGTGTTCCCAAACATCAACCGTCAACAGAGGCTTAAGTCCGTGGGCAATCGGCGTATCGGCATTGGCGGTTTTAATCACTTTCAGTTTTCCGCTTTCCTCATCTTCCGCCAGCCAGGCCCAGCCGCTGCCAAACTGCGTGGTCGCGGCGGCTGCAAACTCTTCGCGGAATTTGTCATAACCGCCGAAGCTGCGTTCAATTTTCTTCTTCATTTCGCCGGTTGGTTCCCCGCCGCCGCCCGGCTGCATGCAAGTCCAAAAAAAGGCGTGGTTCCAAGCCTGGGCCGCATTGTTGAAAATCCCGGCATATTCGGTTTTGCCGGCGGTTTTGCGGATAATCTCTTCCAAGGACATTTGCTCAAAGTGGGTACCGGCAATCTGTTTATTGAGGTTGTCAACATAAGCTTTGTGGTGTTTTCCGTAATGGAACTCCATTGTCCGTTCCGAAATATACGGCTCCAGAGCGTTCATAGCATAGGGCAAAGCAGGTAATTCAAAAGCCATTGTTATTCTCCTGATTGAGGGTTGGTTAATCGTCTTTATGTTTCTTTATATAGGCATTGGTTCCGATTTCATCAAGCATCTTCTGCTCTTTGTCGGACAATTCTTTTTCTTCGGCTTCTTTGCGGCAGCGGTCGACAATCTCATAAGTTTTTTGTTCTTTGAACATTTCGGCAATAATATCGCGGACTTCCTCTATTTTTTTGCGGATGGCGACCAACTGGTTTTCCAGGCTTTCCCTGATTTTCAGATACCGTTTGACATAAGCGCCGAAATCGGCGGCCAAGCCAAGCTCCCGGCTGGTTTTCTTTTCGTTCTCAAAATCGCGGTTAAGCTGATCCAGACGTTGTTGCAGTTCGTCTTCTTTATTTTGATATTCGACCAGAATTTTGCGCTGTTCGTCAATTTTGAACTTTTGAATCCGGGTTAAAGTCTGGAGAGACGTTTTCATTTATCAATTCCCCGGGACATAGGGTTCGGAAAGAATGGCGTCCAATTGTTGATAACACTCCGGAAGCGTCACCTTTTCACCTTTCCGCTGGCTTAAAAATTCTTCGATTTTCGGATAATAAAAAATAGCTTCGTCCACTTCGCGGTTAGAGCCTTTTTTATAGGCGCCGAGACGGATAAGTTCGGCCATATTCTCATAAGCGGCAATATATTTGCGGGCTTTGGCAACAATCGCGTATTCTTCCGGCGTATCGCAATCGGGCATGGTACGGGAAATGGAACGCAGAATGTTAATGGCCGGATAGCGGCCGCGTTCGGCAATCGCGCGGTCAAGCACAATATGCCCGTCCAAAATCGAGCGCACGGCGTCGGCCACCGGTTCGTTGTGGTCATCGCCGTCAACCAAAACCGTAAACAATCCGGTAATGGTTCCGGTTCCGGCCCCTGGGCCGGCCCGCTCCAACAACCGAGGCAGCTCGGCAAAAACGCTGGGCGTATAGCCTTTGGAGGCCGGCGGTTCGCCTACGGTCAGCGAGATTTCACGCTGCGCCATGGCAAAACGGGTGATGGAGTCCATCATGCAGAGCACGTTTTTGTTTTGGTCGCGGAAATATTCGGCAACCGCCATAGTGGTATAAGCGGCCTGACGGCGCATCAGCGGGCTTTCGTCCGAAGTGGCCAAAACCAGCACCGATTTGGCCAACCCTTCTTCACCCAGCGTGTCTTCCACAAATTCTTTGGCTTCGCGTCCGCGCTCGCCGATCAGGCCGATGACGGAAATATCCGAATCGGTATTTTTGGCCATCATGGACATCAGGGTTGACTTTCCGACTCCGGAACCGGCAAAAATGCCCATGCGCTGCCCTTTGCAGATTGTCAAAAAGGCGTTCACCGCTTTGACCCCGAGGTCGACTTTGCCGCAAACCCGGTCACGAAACTGCGCCGGCGGCGGTGAAGATTTGATGTAATAAGGCTTGCTGCCTTTAATCAACGGGCCTTTGCCGTCAATCGCTTCGCCAAAAGCATTGATTATCCGGCCTAGCCAGGAAGGATGCGGATAGATTACCGGAGCGGCGTTTTCAACCTCCACCCGGCAGCCAAGCCCAATCCCCTCCAAAGAGCCGTAAGGCATCAGCAACAGGCGTTCGTCCATAAAGCTGACCAACTCGCAAACCACCTTTCGGCCGCCGGAAGCGCAGACATTGCAACGGTCTCCGATGGAAAGGCGGCGCCTGATGCCGCTAACCTCAATAAAAAGGCCGCGGACGCCGGTAACGCAGCCGTAATAGTCTTCCGGCTCCATTTTGCCGACTTCATCAATCAGATTTGAGTATAACAGCATAAAAACTCCGCGCCTGGTGGTCACAATATTATCATATACCTGTTATATAGCAGTTATTTGGTAAGTTTTGAGAATTTGCTGCATTTTATTCACATGAAAATAATTTTCTGTTAATAATTATTAACAACCTGTTCAAAAAGGTTAACAAATAAAAAATAAGAGACTATTATTCTTTTATCTTATCAATAAGGGGGGGAGCAAAATGCGAGTTTTATTAGTTGAAGACGATTATGCGATTTCGCAAAGCATTGAAACAATGCTGAAAAAAGAAGGCATGATTGTCGATACCACCGATTTGGGCGAAGACGGGCTGGAAATCGGCAAACTGTATGATTATGACATCATCATTTTAGATTTGATGCTGCCGGACATGAACGGATATGAAGTTCTCAAAAATCTCCGCGCCGCCAAGGTCAATACGCCGGTACTCATTCTTTCCGGCCTTTCCGAACCGGACAAGAAAGTCAAAGGCTTGGGATTCGGCGCCGACGATTATCTGACCAAGCCTTTCGACAAGGCCGAGCTGCTGGCTCGTTTGCAGGCGGTTGTCCGCCGTTCCAAAGGGCATTCCAATTCGATTATCCGCACCGGCGACGTTGAAGTTAACCTGGACACCCAGACCGTTACGGTCGGAACAAAAACCCTGCATCTGACCGGCAAAGAATACGGCATTATGGAGCTTTTGTCGCTGCGGAAAGGCTCAACACTCAACAAAGACCAGTTTTTGAACCACCTGTACGGCGGAATTGACGAGCCGGAGCTTAAGATTATCGACGTATTCATCTGCAAACTGCGTAAAAAGCTCGAAAAAGCTTCAGGCGGCAAAAATTATATTGAGACGGTTTGGGGGCGCGGTTATGTTTTGCGCGATCCGGACGAGAAAAAATAAGTTTCCGCCAGTTTCTGAAATCACAAAAACGGCCCGTACATTTGATGTACGGGCTGTTTTTTAATAACTGTTCTGCGGAAGAACATTAAAATATCCGATAATATTTTAAGGAATAATATTACAAAAAAGGCGGACATTGCGCCCGCCTTTTGCCAATCAGCTTTCAAAGCCTATGCTGCTTTTGTGCTTTGAGAAGCAGCAAATTCGTTCATGCATTCAATGATGTAATCCTGAGTTTCCTGATCCAGGTAAGCATGCATCGGGATGCTCAAAACGGTCTTGGAAAGCTTTTCGCAAACCGGAACCTGACGGGTATTCCATTTGGCATAAGCTGTTTGGGTATTAACCGGACGCGGATAATAAGCACCGCAGGGAATGCCTTTTTCTTTCAGGAAGTTCATCAGTTCATCGCGGTTTTCGCAATGAATGGTGTACAGAGCACGAGCCGAAGTGGCGTTGCTCAAAATTTTCTGTTTGCCATAATAGCTGCTCAAACCTTCGTCATAGCGCTTGGCAATAGCTTCGCGGTCTTTGAGTTCCTGCTCAAAAACAGTAAGCTTTTGCAGCAAAACGGCACCCTGGAAAGAATCCATACGGGAGTTCAGACCAAAGCGGATATTGTCATAGCGGTCGGTTTTGCTCATGCCATGGACGCGGCAGGAAACCATCAAATCATTTTCGGCTTCATTATTGGTAAAGCTGGCGCCGCCGTCTCCGTAACAAGCCAGCGGCTTGGTCGGATAAAAAGAAGTAGCGGTCATATCGGCAATATTTCCGGCTCTTTTGCCGTTGTAGGTTGAGCCATAGCTCTGGGCGGCATCGGACAAGACCTTCATGCCGTTGTCATGGGCAATTTTCAGAATTGCGTCATAATCGCACGGGGAACCGAAGATATCGACGGCAATAACGGCTTTCAGATTCAGTTTGCCTTCTTTTTTGACTTCGTCGATTGCACGCTGCAGGTCTTTGGGATCCATATTATAAGTATCAGGATCGGAATCTACAAAAATCGGCGTAGCACCGAGCAAAACCGGAGCTTCGGCCGAAGCTACAAAAGTAAACGAAGAAACAAATACGGCATCGCCGGGTTTAACGTCCCAAGCCATCAGCGGCAAAATCAGGGCATCGGTACCGGAAGCGCAGCTGGTGCAATATTTGGCATTGGAGAATGCGGCCAATTTTGTTTCGAGTTCTTTGGTTTCCGGACCTTGGCAATATGCGCCGTGGTTCAAAATTTTTTCAAAAGCGTTCAGGAATTTGTCCTGGCCGATTACTTTTTGGGAAGTTGCACAGTCAAAAAGATTAATCGGTTTTGAAGGTTTATTCGTCATAGTCACGTCCTTATTATTTGTTTTAACTGTGGGGTATCCTAGTGCATTTTATTTTTTTTTGCAAAACACAAAAGGTTTCCGCTTTGTAACAAAAAAAACGCAGTTAAACAAAATTTTGGTTTGATTTTCAGCATGGTTTTGTTTTTGCAAAACAATTTTACATACCTTTTTATTACAACAGGTGCCGATATTTATTGATTTAATAAATATAAATGTTATATTAAACATAATATTATTGAATATTACCAAAGTTAGAAAGGACGTTATGATTAGAAAATCTGTTTTATGTACCGCCTTGGCTTTTGTTATCGGCACGACCGCATCTTGCGCCAGCAAACCTGACAACCATGACCAGCACGTCGATTATGACAGGTTTGAGACTTATAACCGTGCCATGTTTAAGTTTAACTACCAGTTTGACAAGTATATCCTCAAGCCGGTTGCGGAAGGCTACCGGGCAGTTACCAACGACTTTACCCGTGAGCGTGTCCGTTCGGTAATCAGCAACATCAAGGAACCGGTCTATGCGGGCAACAATTTGTTGCAAGGCGACATTAAGCAATCGGGAATCGGCGTCGCCCGTTTTGGCATCAACTCGACATTGGGTCTGCTCGGCATGTTTGACGTTGCCGAAGGCTGGGGGCTGAAAAAAGATGCCGCCGGTTTTGACGAAACTTTAGCAGCCTGGTGCGTTCCGGACGGTCCGTTTATCGTTCTGCCGTTCGCCGGGCCGAGTACTCCGAGAGCTGCAGTCGGCATGTTTGCAGACGGATTTATGAATCCGGTCTACTGGGCAACATATCAAGATGCCAATGTTCATGATAAAGCCATTTACACCTATATCGGCGTTCAGGCAATTGCGCTGCGAGAATCCAATATTGAGCTTTTGGATGATTTGGAACGCGGTTCTGTTGACTTCTATTCAACCATGCGTTCGGCTTATTTGCAAAATCGCAAGACTATGGGCTGTAATGCTGCTGAAAATACGCAGTCTTATGACTTTGATTTCGGAATTGAAGACGAAGACGATACTTTTGACGAAATGGAAGCCCAATAACCTTTTGAACATAATATGGAGTATTTATAGATGAAGAAAAATTTATTTGCCGCTGTCTTTGCCGCAGCAGCCCTCTTGTCCGGGACGGTGCGGGCCGAAGTTGACGCTCAAGGCGCGCAAAAATTTGTGGAAAAAGTTACTTCGGACGGTATTGAACAGATTATCAACGCCAATGTATCGCAGGCCGAAAAAGACAAGCGTTTTGAGAAACTGTTTAACAGCGCGCTTGATTTGGATTTTATCGGCAAATTTGTGTTGGGACGCAACTGGCGCACAGCAACCCCGGCACAGAGAAAAGCATTTATTCAGGTTTATCGTGAGTTGAACGTCAAAACCTGGTCCAAGCGTTTTGACGAATTCAAAGGCAAAGCCTTTGTCTTTACGGGAACGACCCCGTCTTCTTCTGCCGGGCAGGTTTATGTCGATTCAACCGTCAACATGGGCGAAGGAGAACCGGCAAAAGTAAAATGGCGCGTTCGTCAAGAGGGAAAAAGTTTTAAAATTGTTGACATTGTTATTGAAAATGTTAGTCTGGCAATAACGGCTCGCAATGAATATTCAGGTTTTATAAAAAACAATCCGGGCGGTGTTGATGCCCTGATTAAAGATTTGCAAAACAAAGTTAAACAATCTTAATTTAAAAGTTTTCTTCCAGAAAGGAGCGCTTCGCCCGGAATATTGGACGGGGCGCTTTCTTTATTGCCTGCATGACATAGGCTCAGCGGGCAGTATCCAAGGGCAGGGGGCACAGGCGCAACCTTGATATCCCCCCCTCGCCACTAATGTTGGGGGACGCTAGAGGTATGTTGCGGGCAGCAACCCAAGTCGAAGTAGTAATCCTAAAGCTTGCCTATCGTGCGGGTGTCCGCGTAAAATGATAAACCAAAAAAAATGCCCTCAAGCGAGGGCATTTTTTTCTCAAAGCTTCTTACAGCCGTCCGTAATAAGCGTCCAGATACATTTGCTTGATTTCTGAAATCAGCGGATACGCAGGGTTGGCCCCAGTACACTGGTCGTCAAAGGCCAGCTCGGACAAGTTGTCAAGATTATCCAGGAAGACTTTTTCGTCAACGCCCCAGTCTTTGATGGAAGCCGGAATGTTGATACTCTTCTTAAGTTTTTCAATTTCCTTAATCAGGTTGGCAACTTTCTCGTCGTCGTTCTTGCCGCCGAGATTAAGAAATTCGGCAACCTTGGCATAACGGCGTTTGCCTTCCGGATAATGATATTGCGAGAATGTCCCTTGTTTGGTCGGGCGGTCGTTGGAGTTAAATTTGACCACTTGGCTGATTAAAAGGGCATTGGCAATACCATGCGGAATGTTGTAGGCGCTGCCGAGCTTGTGAGCCATAGAGTGGCAGACACCGAGGAACGCCTGCGCAAATGCCATGCCGGCCATGGTTGCGGCATAATGCATATTTTCGCGGGCAATCGGATTATTGGGGCCGTCGTTGACTGACAATGCCAAATTGTCAAAAATCAGCCGGATTGCTTCATAGGCAATACCGTCGGTAAACGGCGTCGCCAAAATGGAAGCCAGAGCTTCCAGAGCATGGGTCAGCGAGTCAATACCCGAAGCGGCGGCCAACCCTTTGGGCATGGTCAGAACCAAATCCGGGTCAATAATCGCCATATTCGGCGACAGCGCATAGTCTGCAATCGGATATTTGATATGAGTGGCTGAATCGGTAATAACCGCAAAAGGCGTAACTTCCGAACCTGTACCCGAAGTTGTCGGAATAGCAACCATATAGGCTTTGGAGCCCAGTTCCGGGAACATGCAGACACGCTTGCGGATATCCATAAAACGCATGGCCAAATCGTCAAACTTGACTTCCGGGTGTTCATACATCAGCCAGACGATTTTGGCGGCATCCATCGGCGAACCGCCGCCGAGCGCAATAATTGCATCGGGTTCGAAATTGCGGGCCATAACCAATGCACGGTTGACCGTGTCCGTATCCGGATCCGGGGCAACTTCCGAGAAAATCTGAAAAGCAATGCCCATTTCTTCCAACACGTCGGTAATCTTCTTGGTGTAACCGAGCTGGAACAACGGTTTGTCGGTAATGATCAGGGCTTTTTTGCGGCCGCAGAGCTCGCGCAGGGCAAAACCGACGGCACCGCGCTTAAAGTAAATTTTAGGCGGAACCCGGAACCACAGCATATTTTCACGTCTTTCGGCTACGTTTTTAATGTTCATCAGATGTTTTACTCCTATGTTTTCGCTCGCTGCATTGCCGCCCCATGAACCGCAGCCCAAAGTCAGCGACGGGTCAAGGCGGAAGTTATAAAGGTCGCCGATACCCCCTTGCGAAGACGGGGTGTTTACCAGCATGCGCCCGGTTTCGACAACTTCCGAAAAATGTTTGATACGGTCAGCGTTCTGATTGGCGGTATAAAGGACCGACGTATGCCCCGGGCCGGCAAAGTTAACCAAATCGCGCGCCATGTCAACGGCTTGGTTGAAATCGTCTGCCTTATACATTGCCAATACCGGCGAAAGCTTTTCGTAAGAAAATTCTTCTTCCGAACCGATTTTGCTGGCCTCGCCGATTAGAACCTTGGCATCTGCCGGAACCTTGAGGCCTGCCATTTCGGCAATTTTCGCTGCCGGCTGCCCGACGATTTTGGCATTCAGCTTGCCGTCTATGACAATGGTCTTGGCAACTTTTTCTTTTTCTTTCTTGTCCAGAAGATAAGCGCCGCGGTATTCAAATTCTTTGCGGACTTCGTCATAAATGTCCTTGTGGACGATAACCGATTGCTCCGAAGCGCAAATCATGCCGTTGTCAAACGTTTTGCTCATCAAGATGGAGCTGACGGCCATTTTGATGTCTGCCGTTTCGTCGATGATTGCCGGGGTGTTGCCTGCGCCGACACCAAGTGCCGGGTTGCCGGAGCTGTATGCCGATTTAACCATGCCCGGGCCGCCGGTTGCCAAAATCAGATTGATGCCCTTGTGGCTCATCAGGTGCTGGGTCAGTTCAATGCTCGGTTCCTCAATCCAGCCGATGATCCCTTCCGGGGCACCGGCTTTGACCGCAGCCTCCAACATCAGTTTGGCCGTATGAACGGTACATTTTTTTGCGCGCGGATGCGGGGAGAAAATAATGCCGTTGCGGGTTTTGAGCGCAATCAGGCTCTTAAAAATAGTGGTCGATGTCGGATTGGTAGTCGGAATAACTCCGGCGATAATGCCGAGCGGTTCGGCAATCCGGGTCAGTCCGTTGGTTTCGTCACGCTCCAAAACGCCGCAGGTCTTTGTGTGGCGGTATTTGTTATAAATTTCTTCGGCGGCAAAATGGTTTTTGATAACCTTGTCTTCAACCACGCCCATTCCAGTTTCCTCAACCGCCATCTTAGCTAGCGGAATGCGGTTGGCGTTGGCGGCAATGGCCATGGCTTCAAAAATCTTGTCAACCTGCTCCTGAGAATAGGTGGCAAGAACTTTCTGAGCTTGGCCGACCCGCTCTATCAACGCGTTTAGGTCATCAATGGTATTGATGCTTGTCGACGGTGTTGCGGCAATGTTTTTGTCTTTCATTATTTTCTCCTTGTTTATACTTTTTGCTGCACATAATATAAGCGGTAAATCTGAAAAAAATGATTAATTTCTTATTTATATTCCGACTTATACCAATACTTTTTGTTACAAATTTTTACAAACCTCTTCATGGTCGGAAAAAGGGTAAACCTTTCCGTTGATATACTGTCCGGTTTCATGCCCTTTGCCGGCCAGTATCAAAACGTCTCCGTCGCCAAGCCCTGCCATTGCTTCCCGAATGGCTTCGGCGCGCCCGGGAATGTTTTTGCCGCGCGGGCAGGCGGCCATAATCTGCTCGCGGATTTTGGCCGCGTCCTCGGTGCGCGGATTGTCGTCGGTAACATAAATCACGTCGGCCAGCTCATTGGCAATCTGCCCCATAATCGGACGTTTGCCGCTGTCGCGGTCGCCGCCGCAGCCAAACAGGACATGGAGCTTGCCTCTCGTATGCGGCCGCATGGCGCGAATAACGTTTTCCAGCGCGTCTGGTGTGTGGGCATAGTCAATATAAACCGCTGCGCCGCTGTCGGTGGTCCCGGCCAGCTCCAGGCGCCCTTTGGCCCCTTTGAGTGCCCCGGCGTGTCTGATGACTTCTTCCGGTTTTCCGCTCAAAACAGCGGCCATTCCCAAGGCGCAGAGAATGTTCATTGCCTGAAATTCTCCGGCCAGCGGAACAAAAATTTCCACTTCTTTGCCGAAATAAACCAGCTTAAGCCGTTGCCCGTTATGCTCCGGGAGCGCCTGTATCAGACAAAGCTCCCGGCCGTTGTGCCCGTAGGTGATGATCTTTTTTCCGCTCTCAAGGCAGGCTTTTTCAATCTGCGGAAAAACCTCAATGTCGGCATTAAGGACGGCGGTTCCGCCCGGAACCAGGATTTCACGGAACAAAATCAGCTTGGCGTTGAGATAATTTTCAAAAGTTTTGTGATAATCCAAGTGGTCGCGGGTCAGATTGGTAAAACCGGCAACCTCGGGGTGGACGCCGCCAACCCGGTATTGGCAGAGGCCGTGGCTGGACATCTCCATACAAACATAGTCATATCCTTCTCTTTTGAGCTTGGCCAGTTCTTCGGCGGTCGTTACGGCATTGGGCGTCGTGTTCGGCGAAGGCACGGGCGCCTGATTGCCCTTGATAAATCCGAGCGTGCCCATGCTGGCGGCTTTTGTTCCCATTGCCGTCAGAATCTGGCGGACAAAATCGGCAATCGAGGTCTTGCCGTTGGTTCCGGTAATGGCGGCAATATGCGCCGGCTGCGGGCCGTAAAATTCTGCGGCCAGTTCGGAAAATTTTTTGTTTGGATTGGCGTCTGCAATAAATTTGACATTTCCGGCAACGGAGGCATATTCGGCTTTTCCGAGAATAAGGGCGGCACCGTTGGCAATGGCGGAGGGAATATAGGACGATCCCGGCGCTTTTTCGCTGTCAAGCGCGGCAAACAAAAATCCCGGCTTAACCAAACGGGAATCAGAAGTCAGTCCCGTAATTTCAATATCCTCAATTTTCATGAACTTAGTCCTTGTTTTGCGATTCGATTATTTAAATTTTGAATCAAAAAAGCTAAAGAAGTGTTTAAAATCGGATTGTCGAAAAAAAACATTTTGCCGGAAAAAGTTATTGCGGCTCTTCAGCAATATGCCGAGAGTGTGCCTGACAATCCTTGCTATGAATAGTATCGCAGTTTTGAAAAAAAATAAGCCGGCAGATTACGATGAAAGACGATATCGGTGCTTTGACCGAGAGGATGATGTATAAAATAATTACCTGGTTCAATTAAAAAGGCGGTTTACATCTGTTGCGCAATATGCTATTAACCCCGGCATGATTGATATAAATGACATAACCGTGCGCCTCGGCGGCAAAGTCTTGCTGGAACATGCTTCCGCTCATGTTTCCGATGGCCAGAAAGTCGGCTTGGTCGGAGCCAACGGCTGCGGCAAATCCACTTTGTTCCGAGTTTTGAAAGGCGAATTGGAAACCGAAACCGGAAACGTGTTTTTTCCGGGCGGGTATAATGTTGTCTTTGTTGAACAGGAAATCCGCGATATGTCGGTTCCGGTGCTGGACTTTGTCCTCGCTGCCCACCGTGAGCGGGCAGAATTGCTGGAACGCTTGGAACAGGCCGAAGAAACGGAGTTGGCGGAAATTCATGAAAGGCTGAATTTGCTGGGCGCCGCTGCCGCTCCGGCGGAAGCTGCTTCTATTCTGACCGGGCTGGGATTTAAGGATACCGATTTGGAACGGCCGTTGGGCGAATTTTCCGGCGGTTGGCAAATGCGCGCAGCTTTGGCGGCGGCATTGTTTCGGCCTTCCGACGTTTTGCTGCTTGACGAGCCGACCAACCACCTTGACCTGGAAGCAGGCATCTGGCTCGAAAACCGGCTGCGCCAATACCGGGGCACTTTGCTGCTCATCAGCCATGACCGCAATATTTTAAATTCGCTTTGCGATTATATCCTGCATTTTGACCACCGGAAGCTGATTTCTTATTCCGGAAATTACGATACCTTTTGCCGTACCCGTGCCATGCAGCAGGAACTTTTGGAGAAAACGGCCGAAAAACAGGAACGCCGCCGCCGACATCTGCAATCATTCGTCGACCGCTTCCGCTATAAGGCCAGCAAAGCCCGCCAGGCTCAAAGCCGGTTGAAAATGCTGGAAAAATTGGAAACAATCACCCTGCTGGAGGACGATGCCGTTACCCGTTTTGATTTTCCGGAACCTCTGGAACTTCCGCCGCCGCTGCTCACCCTGGAAGGCGGCGTTGCCGGTTATGATGGGAAAGCGGTCTTGAAAAGACTTAATTTGCAAGTTGTCGATAATGACCGGATAGCCCTGCTGGGCGCCAACGGCAACGGAAAATCGACTTTGGCAAAAGTTCTGTCCGGCCTTATACGTTTTGGGAAAATTTTCTCCCCGCCCCCCTGCCGTTAATGGAAGGCAAACTGACCAAAGGCGGTAAGCTTAAAATTGGCTATTTTGCCCAACACCAGGCTGAGGAATTGCCGCTGGAGCTGACGCCGGTCGAATTTATGGCCCCCAAGCTTCCTGATTTCCGCGAACCGCAGCTGCGGTCTTATCTGGCCCGCTTCGGATTGACGCAGGAAAAAGCCCTGACCCGGATTGAAAAGCTTTCCGGCGGCGAAAAGGCGCGCCTGCTGTTTGCGGCAATGGCATATAATGCGCCGGAAATCCTGATTTTGGACGAGCCGACCAACCATTTGGATATTGACGGCCGCGAGGCTTTGATTCGTGCCTTAAACGAATATAAAGGCTCGGTAATTCTGATTGCCCACGATATGCATTTGGTCGAATTGGTGGCTGATACGCTTTGGTTGGTCAAGGACGGCACCTGCAAACCTTATGACGGCGATTTGTCCGAATATCGCGATTTGTTGCTGCAGCCGGATAAGGCGGCGGATAAAAAGGCTTTGCCGCAACCGGAACCGCGGCAGTCCAAAGGCGATACCCGCGCCGAAAAAAAAGCAGCCGTTTCCCGTCTGCGAAGAGTAGAACGCGAGATTGAAAAACTTGAAGAACAGAAAAAACTATTGGAAGCCGCTTTTGAGCAGCCGCTGCCGACAGAAGAAATTATTGCCAAACAAAAGGATTTAGCTTGGATAGACAATCAGTTAAACGCTTTTGAAGAAGAATGGTTTGAACTTTCTGCCAAATTAGAAAAATAATACTTTGACATCTCCAATAGAAATAGACAAACAATGTTGACATTGACAAAAAATATTGGTATTCTATTTTATATGTTTTCGATTTAAGCCTTAATGAGGGGAAAGCCGATGGCAGAGAAGTCTTTGCGTAAGAAAATCAAGGATTTTATTGTTGGAACCTTTGCTCTGGGATCCATTGTCGGCGGTGGCCAGTTGCAGGCTCAGGAAAATAACAATAAAGAAGAATTTCAAAAAGAGCAGCAGGAAAACCGCAAAGAGTTTGACGAATATTCCAAGCGGCAAAGAGCCGAATGGGAAACCTACAAGCAGGAAAATGCGATGCTGCTTCAGTATATGAAAATTGTTCGGCAAAAAGCGGGAAATCAGCAAGATGATAATAAGATTGCCAGCGATATAGAACAAAATCGAATATCGGAAAATAGTTTTAAAAACAAGACCAAAAAAATTGAAATTTCCTCCGTGCCGCAAGTTAAGAAGGATATAGATTTACGATGGTTGAACAAATCTCCGAAAGCAGACACCAAAAAACCTCTTACTAATCGCAAGGCCTATGAACAAATGATCGGGCTGTTGCCGCAAATGTTCTTATTTATAGACAATATTGATAAAAAAATGCAAGATGTGGTTCCAAGTAATAGAAGTATGTATTATCAACAAGCGGCTTATCATTATGCAGAGATATTCGGTCGTATGAGCGATCAGGAAGGCGAAAAGTTTTTTGCTAAAGAATTTAATGGTGCTGAAATTGTAAAAGTTAATGGTTTGCGCTTTGTCAGTTACAAAGGGTTAGGCTATGAGATTAAACCGAATGGTGGTGCCAGATGGCATAGCGATTGTCGGGATCCCGGTCCTCATCTCAAAATAGACGGGGTAATTTCTAAGGCTGTTCAACGCGAGCAGAGTTTGATGCAGGCCAGTCAGAAAAGGGGCGGACGCTGATTGTCGACAGATAATCAAAAAAATGTTGTCAGGAAGTCCTGTGGTTTTTTCCTGTTTCCTTAATCTAAAAAAAAGATTATTGGCAGAAGCTCATCTCGATAAGGGTAGAGGGCAATCAGAGCCAGGATATAAAGTATTGTTAGAAATACATCCCAGAACCGAAGTTCAAATTCACCGTCATCAATTAAACAGCGATATTTCTCCGGTATAATTTCAAAGGTACACCCCAATATGTAATTGCTAAACAAAAAAAACACAACACAATCAAATACAAAAAAACAAGGGGTAATAGGATATTCGCACTGTATTGCAACAGTAATCCCTATTATATAGATTATAAAATACAACAAAACGGTATCAATAATCTCCATCAGTTTATCATACATCTTTCTGTTCCTTTTACCCCTTGTGTAAATTTAATCTTTTATGCGGTTTATCAAAGCGTCTCCAGTAGCACTAAAGCCTCCGCTTAATAAACCTCGAGAAAGCGTCCGTCCGCCGCCTCTGCCCCAAAGCTTATTTCCTAATGCATAGCTTCCTGAACTCAACGTACCTCCAGTCACAGCCTTGGTGACATATTCTTTACGTCCTTTTTCGCTGCTCCCAACACCATAAACTGTACCGCTAACCGCAGAATTTAGCAAGTTTTTTCTGCTCTTAACTGTCAGCGGGGCTGAGTTGGCCGCACTTTTAACAAATCGTCCCGGTGCGGTAATGGAGCTTGTTATCTCAGAGATGATGCTTAAGGTCGGAGCGTTTTGCCGTCCTTCCAGCAGGTTTTTGCGCCGTGCATCTCGATATTTACGGTATCCGCGGGCAACATCTTCTTTAAAACCTTTGCCGCCCTTGAAGATTAGATTTCCCGCGCCGTACCCGGCAGCTCCGGCGGCTCCTTCAATCTCATCTTCAAAGCCGAACGAAAGTCCTTGCAATGCCGAGCTTGTGGCGTATTCGCCGTACCTCAGGGCTTTGTTCATGGCACTTTCGGTTTCTCCCCGCGGTTTCATAATCCCGTCGGTTTGGAGTTTGTTTTCTTTCTGAAATTTTTTAATGCCGTCAAACATCTGATTGTCGGCAATTTTGGTCATTCCCCATTCTGGTTCTTCATAATATCCCATATTTTTCAGATTTTTTTTGACCGCCAGCACATCATCGCCGTCAATATCATCGGTTGTTTCGGATATTTCTTTTTTTAGTCTGAGTAAATCGCTCATAATTTTTCTCCTTGATTAATTAAAAAACAAAAAACCGCCGGAAAACCGACGGTTTTTAAACACACTATACCCAAGTGACAAAAGGACATTAACTTATTTTTGTCATCGCGTCAAGGATTTTATTCCTATCATCCTGAGGGTATTCTTCAGGCATAATTGCGAAAATTCCCAAACAGGGAAGGGCAGGTTTCCGACAAATGTCCAAGCAAAATTCCCAGCCCCTCGTAAGAAAGAGCGCCCAAATCGTAATGATCGCTCAAATACGCCAGTTGTTTGTGAGACAGCTCATAGCCGTTAAAATTGATAATTTTGGCTCCCAGCCCGCAACTGTCCGGCTGCAGGGGATTTTCTTCAAGAGATTGCCGCAGCATTTGCCTCTCCAAAGCATCTTGTGCCATAAAGCGTGCCCGAGCTTCGGCTCCTTTGCGGTATATTTCCGCAAGTTCTTTTTCCTCTTGCTTTTTTTCCCGTTTTTTTACCCAGTAAAAAATTCCCAAAACCAGAAATACTGCAAATAAAAATGAAACCATAATGATAAAAATTAAATGTTAAACATTAAAATATACGCTATCTCATTTTGGCAAATTTGTCAACAAACTATTGCGGCGATAACAAAATATTAGCCATAAACAAGCCGAAAATCAGCAGCATAAAGACCGAGCCGATAATAATGACAAGCGGATTAGACTGCGTTTCCCGGCGCAGAACCCACGCCGCGGCAAAAACGCCGAGATAACTGACCAGAAAGGCCGCGCTCGACAAGTTGACAATCGAGGTAAAGTCAAAAAAGACCGTTGCCAACATAATCAGAACTGTGGTCAGCAGATTGCCGAATGTCCCGTGCCGCCAAAATGTATGCATATAAAAGGCCGGCAAAATATGCTGGTGCGCCAAAGAGCGGGTAATGCGGAAAATGCTGAAAAATGTGGCGCTGATTCCGGAAATAAAGGCGATAACCGCCGTCAAATACATAACAGCCTGTCCGCCGCTGCCCAAAAGCCGCTTTGCCGCCGTGGCAACGGCAGTGTCGGGATTGCCGTACAATTCGCTGCCCGGGATAAAATTCAGGACCACAAACGCCAGCCCGCAATACAGGCTCATAACCAAAAACAGGGTAATATAGATCGCCCGAGGAATGGTCTTCTGCGGATCGGCTACGTCAGAAGCCGCGTTGGTAATCACGCCGTAGCCGGCATAAGCAAAAAAGGTAATGCCGATGCTGCCGAAAAACTGCAGGCTTGAAGTCGGCTTGATGTTTGTGGCCGGCAAATCCGGCCCGAAATGAAACCAGGCGGCAATAATCAAAACCAGCAGTACCGTAAGTTTAAACCCGACCATAAAGATTTCGCTCCAGCCGACTTCCGCCGACCCGAGCATGTTAATCACCGCCATTGCCGCAATCAGTCCCAGGGCAAACATATTGACATACCGTTCGACCGGAGGAATATAATCAAAAAATTCCGTGGCATAAATCCCAAAGGATTTGGCCATCATTGAGATCGAAATCGCCGAAGTCAGCAAATATACAAAGGTTAGCCCGCCGGACACGAATTTGGACTTGAACGCCAGATGAAAATAATTGGTCAGCCCGCCGTATTGCGGATAACGCCTGGAGAGCCGGGCATAGGAATAACCCGAAAACAGGGCCGCGGTTCCCGCCAGCAAAAAGGAATAGTACGTACGGTCGCCGGCCATGACGATAACTTGCCCGAGCAGGGCAAAAATTCCGGCGCCGACGATGGAACCGATACCGAGTGCAACCACGCTGGTTAAATCCATACCGAATTTTTTGAACATTGCCTTTAATCCCTCAAACCAAACTTTCTCCGGCAATATATTCCCCAAACGCCGAAATTCAATCTGCGGCAAAATAAAATAATGCCGGGAGCCTTTATTTGCATAACCTCATGATTATATATTCCTAAGATATATAACCTAAAGACGGGGGAAAAATGAGAAAACTGGTGATGATACTGGTCCTGGCGGCGCTGGGCGGCTGCGCGTCGTTTGAGCGCGAATTGGCGCGAGATATCGTCAAAAGCGGAGAAGTCAAACTCGACCGCTGCGAGGTCAGCGGTTTTCGGTATCCGGGTATTGATAATGGACTTCAAAACCCCAAAGTGCTTAAAGTGCTGATGATTCACGGCGTCGGTATTCATCATCCCGGTTATTCCCGGCGCATTCAGGAGAAGCTGGCTGCCAAAACCGGATTGGACGTCCTCTCCCGGCTGCCCAAAAACATAAAATTGCGCGATCCCGAAAATCCCCAAACCCCAATCGGCAATCTGCGCATAAGCTTTTGGCAAAACCGCAGCGGTACCGAAAATATGCTGTTCTACGAGTTGACCTGGTCAGAAATCACAACTCCGGAAAAACAGATCATAGCTTTTGATACAACTGAACAATATTCCAAATTCCGAGTACCGTTTAATAATATGATGAAAGAATTTTTAGACAGCACGCTGCCCGATCCGCTGCTTTATCTGGTCGGGCGCGATAACCTGATCCGCAACTCCGGGCGCCAGGCCTTGTGTTGGATGCTCAAAACCGATTGGAATTCAATACCCGACAACCGCGCCGAAGTCTGCACCCTCGGCATCGGCGAAGAAGTCCGAGACTTGGGCGGACAGAAGCTGGCGTTTATTACCCACAGCCTGGGCAGCGAAATCCTGATGGATGTAATGATTGATACTGCCAACCGGATAGCCCCGGCAATAGACAACCCGGAACATTATGGAGTCGAAACCGTTCGGCGGCTGCAAAACAAGGAAATTACCATGTTTATGCTGGCCAATCAGCTCCCGATACTCCAAATCGGCCGCCCGCCGCCGCCGGTTCATAACCAAACCGGAAACTATTGTCGCCCGTCCGGGAAAAACTATCGCCGCCGCATATTCAAAGCCGCCAATATCGTGGCTTTCAGCGACCCTAACGATATCTTAAGCTACGCTGTTCCCCAGGATTTTGCCGATAAATATATAGATTCCCGCATTTGTCCGCAGGTAACAAACGTTTCGGTTAATGTGGCGCCGGAAATTTCGGCTTTCGGGGTTGGAATTGTCAACCCGGTAACCGCCCATACCGCTTATGATAACAGTCCCAAAGTCATAGGCCTGATTACCCGCGGAACCGATGATTTTAATCAAGACAAAGAATTAAGCGGGCTCTGCCGTTTTATTGAATTAAGGCACGATAACCAAATGCGCCTCTGAAACGCGTTGCCTGCCGCTATCCTTACCGCCATACCTGGCGTGAGTGGCATCTTTGGCCGAATGTCCGGTGTGCGGAAGAAAGAAAAGGCTCCGAGGGAGCATTTCCTGACAAACAGCGAAGGTTTATTGATGAGTAAACAAGAGATAACCCGCTCTCCGAAGTTTACGGATTGGAGTTTTTTAGAGCCGTCATAAACGTTCTCTGCAAGAGAAATGTCTGCTGCCTGTGGTAGTTGGTCAGCTGTCCGGCAATCTATTGGCTGCAAAGTGAAGGCTTGGTCTGGCGCAATGTTGACGCCATTTAAAAAGAGCTCTCATGCCATGCTTTGTTTTTGGGGATAAATATCAGAAATCTGCTTGGGTTTAAGTAAAAAACAAACGAAAAACGGCTCCGCGGAGCCGTTTGAAAAGAGGGTCTTATTTTTATCTGATGACGTTGCAAACGCAAGAGCCGGTAAAGTTCTGCCCCAATACGTCCAAAACCAGTTGGCTGTCCTCGTCCATATAATTGGGAGCCGTCGGTTCCGAAGCTTCAAGGATAAAAATAATGTCAAAACCGTATTCGTCAAACTGATGAAGCAGATAAGTTGCGTTATTATGAATTTCCTTGCAAATTTCCTGCATTCTGCTGCTGATTTCCGTAATGCAATTGATATTGAAAAAACGAGCAGAGAACATCTTATTGACGGGAAGCTCTTCCGTACCGGTTGTGCAAACCACATGCAGCAGATTTTCCGGAGACCCCGCCGAGACCATCAGTTTATGAATATCGTTGAATTTTTTCTCCGTCGTGGGCAAAAACTCAAAGTCTTCAATCATAAACCCGCTTTGCGGCAAAACAGTTTTGCTTCCCAGTAAAATATTTTTCAGACGAATGGCAACAAAAGCGCCGGAATCTAAAATTTCATAAATCCGAAAAGAAGGGATACCTGTCAACGCGATAAAATTAGCATAATGTTTCATAACTATAATTATTAAAAAAATTTATAATGTTAATTGACGCAAAATTACTTTATTTTTCGTCTTTTGTCAATATTAATTTCTCATTTGATTCCGCTTGCTCTTCCGGTGTTATTCTGGCTTAACCGGCCGAAAATCGAATAAAAACGTCCGTGCCGGTGCAGCGGGCGACATTCCCCTTCAAGCTGCACCTACGGAAACCGTTGTTTAAAATAAACATAGGCTTCTGCCAAAAGTTTGAATTTTTCTTCCGCAGCTTTGTTACCGGGATTGCGGTCGGGATGGTACTTTTTGGCCAAACGGCGGTAGTTCCGTTTCAAAGCTGCAGGACTTAGTTCTGCTCTTGACAGCTCCAACACTTGCAGATAACGCTCTTCCGCAATTTCTGTTTGCGATTGCGTCCGCGACTGTTGGCTGCGTTTTTCCTGCTGCTGCCATGATGATTGCCCTTGCTTGCCGGAAAAAGACGATTTTTTCTTATAACCGCCGGTTTTGAAATAGATATAAACATCATAGCCAAAACAGATTGCCGAACGGATAAATCGGAAAATTCCGTAAAAAATATTCCAGCAGCCGACCACAAAACCGGCAATCAGCAGATAACATTTCCATAAAAGGTCAATGATCAACAGCATCAAATATGCAGCAACAGCCAATGCTATCAAACCCAAAATAAAATTCATAACCCAATAATTTTAATAAATTTTTATTCTCATCGCCAGATATACCGCAGCTTTGCCGAAAGTCAAGAATAAAGAAACATGCGAACGAAACATGAGAAAAAAATATTTTAAAATTAAAATTTGTATTTAGCCCGGTTGAAAAAGCCTGAAAAAAGACAAATATTAACACGGGAGTGTAATTCTTGTTGCATTTTATAAATTTTTGATAGAGACTGGCTTTAGAAATACTCTTTATAGGAGTGATAATAATGAGCATATACAATTCGGCTCGGCGTGTGGTGATGTCAACGACAAACCAACCAACCCCGGATCACCACGATACCTTTCCCCAAACTTTGTCTATTAAGAAGATTTCCCGTCCTGTCCGTTATTCCCGTCTTTTTTCTTTGTTATTTTTCTTTGCATCGTTTTCAATGATGTTGAATACGCTGTGTTAGCGATAGAAAAAAACGGCCGCCGTAAAGCCCTCGCATTTCTGGAGTGACAGGTAATTCGGCATTGCTAACCGTACTGTTGTCAAACCGGCTGCCTCAGTCGGGGTGAAAAATCCGCTGTGTCAAAAACTTTCGATCCGCCGTCGAAAACGGATACCTTGATATTTTCCGATAAACAATTACATCTTTTCTGAATGTTTGAAATTTGAAAGGATAGTCAGATGAAATACTGGATTGCAATGTTTCCTTTGCTGCTTGCGGCTTGCGCAAACACGGTTGAAGTTAAAGACAAAGATGATTTCAAATGCGGAGAACAAATTGTCCGGGCGGAATTTCTGGACGATGATTCAATAATTTTGCAGATTAACGGTGTCAATAATGTTTTAACCAAAGTAGCGGCAGCTTCGGGAAAGAGATACGAGAATATTGCCACCCAAATTGTCTTTATGCAGCAAAACGGCGACTATTACCTCACAATTAAAGGACGGAATTACCCGGTGTGCCAAAAAATTGAAAGATAACGGCAGATTCTGCTGCCTTGATAAAAAAACGGTTTATATCCGTTCGGTTCTGCTGCTTGAGGTAAGAAGCAAAGAGTCGCCCGGCCGGGATTAGATGAAAATTTTTATGTCCCTGTTAATAAAATTGACAAAAATATCTTGTGGTTTGGCTAATATGTGCTAAACTGAATATATTGACTGTTATATTCAGGAGGAGGCAGGTATATGGCCGCGGACGAACTCACCAGACAAGATTTGCAATTTGCCAAACAGCGGATTAAAGCCCTGTTGTCCGACCGCCGGAAGGTTTTTGTCGCTCAAGGCGTCTCGCCGGTTATTTCGGCCTTGGCCAGCTTGGCCGATAAGCTTGCTCTGGCTCGTGACAACAATGGGGAAGCCAAACCCGGCTGGCTTTATACTTTTTTGACAACCAGCGTTCTCTCCGGCGCCAGTTCGGAATTGGTAAATTATTATGTCATGCGCGAGCAGATTGCCGTCGAAATGTCCCTTCAAAGCAAGGTTCATCAGGAGTTTGATAATTTTCCGATTGCCGAAAGAAAACGGCGTAAGCCGGAAGAAATTACCGTAGACGACGGCACCATGCGGATTGCGGCCAACGGTTATCTCGGCTCAAAGGGCAACTTGATTGGGCAAAGTATTTCTGCTGCGGCCATGCTCGGAACAACGCTGGTGTCCGGCGGCTTGGCCAATCTGCCGGTCATGGGGGCGGTTATCGGCCTCTCCGGCGCTTATTCGTATCTGATAAATCGAAAAATGAATGCCGACAAAATCGCCCAAAAAAATAATATCCGCAAAACCCAGGCCAAGCTTGTCGAACATTCAAGGCACATGTACAGCAACAGCCTGGAACGCGAAATCAACGATCCTGAAAAAAAATCTTACCGTATTCTGGAACAGAAACAGGAAGCTTTTCTGGGAAGCTTTAAAAGTTTTACCAATATGCTCAGTAAATATGCCTTGGTCGGAACCGCGGTCAAAGCGGCGATTGTCGGCGGTGTAACGGCGGCAACCTGGGCGACCAATCCGGCCAACATGCTGGTAACCGCCGCGGCCGCGCTCGGATGCTACAGTTCGGTAACCGGTTGTGTCAATTCATGGTTTTCCCTCAAGGAGCATGTCGGGAACTTTGCCCATGCTTATAAGAACTTTCGCTCCAAAATGACCAATGTTTCCTTCGGCAAAGAAAAAATTCGCGCCCGGGCCGATACGATTCAGCTGGACCGGATTGGCGTCAAACACCGTGAAGCCGAAGATATTACCGCCTATAAAAAAGACTGGCTTTTCCGCAGTAATGAAGATTTGCGCATTGGGCGCGGCATTACCCTGTTAAGCGGTGCCAGCGGCGCCGGAAAAAGCTCTCTTCTCAACCTGCTGATGCATAGCGACGATGTTGCCGAAGGGGCAATTCGCATCGGTACGACGGATGAAAAAGGGCACTTTAAGGGAACTGATTATAAAAAACTGGCTTTCGGCGAACCGGCCCGCAATATTTCCATGTCTTTGCAGGGCGGAAAATTATCGCAAATGACTGTCGAGGAATATATCCGCCTGGCTAATCCGCAGGCTTCCGAAGAGCTGGTAAACCGGGTAAAGGATTTGGTCGGTATTAAAGAAGACAAGGACAATCCGTCATGCATTTCGCCGTCGCTGATGATTGATTCGGGCGGAAACAACGTTTCCGGCGGACAGATAAACCGGCTCAACCTGGCCCAAGCGCTTATTAAAGACGCGCCGATTATGATATTGGACGAGCCGACGGCCGGCGTCGATGCCACAATGTCGGAAAATATTATAAATTATATCAATGGCTTAAAAGATGATAAAACTATTGTTTACATAACCCATAATGTTGATGAAGTCAAAAAGCTGGAGGCGTCTCAGGCGCTGGATATCGGAAAAGACAACGGTGCGGAAACGGCAACGATCGTCCGCTATGACTTGTCTGAAAATGCTGAAAAACAATCCTATGTCGAATTTTTTGCCAATCGTAATGTCGGACGTTCTCCGAGCAGATCTTCAGCCGAACATCTTGACGTAACGGCCGAATTGGCACGGGTCAAGGAAAAATTATACGGCCGAAAGCCTGATGCCCGAACCGCCGCCGAAACAAATGCCGCCGCGCATGAAAAAACAAATGCGGACAGATCCCGCTCCGCAATGCCGCCTCGGCAAGGCTATAGTTATTAGAAAGCTCCTGCTTGAAAAACAGCCGGGCTAATTCTTGAGCCAGCGTCCGACCTGCTGCCAAAGGCTGCTTTTTTCTTCGCAGGTTTCCCGTTCGCTGTTCCAACGGCCTCCGTTGTCTTCACAGGCGATTTCATTGCGGTGGGAATATTGATAATACTCAAAAGCGCCGGCGGCCAGCAAGGCGACAAACAGCAGAATCTTGATAAGGCTTTTGGCAAATGTCCATAACAGCCACAAAAAGACAACCCCTCCGGCCTCAAGTTTAATAAGCAGGGTATCTTGCCCAAAAATAAAAATCCGGGCTGCGTAAAACAGGACAACCGCCCCAAAAAGGGAATTGACCGGAGAGGCGGCGATAGAAAGCAGTATCTTTTTCCAACGGCTGCCGTTTTTATTTTCCAGAAACTTTTCTTCAGACATGTTTTTGTTTCTTATTCTCTGCCGACGGCGTTAATGTTGACAATATGTCTGGCCGGGGAGGTCTCTTCTTCGATGATTTTAGCCAGTCCGCGGGCAAATTTCCGCGCCGCGTTTTCTCCCTTGTATGTCTGAGGAATAGACAGGCTGTTCTGCGGAAAAATTCCCGAAGAAATGTCCGTAATTGTTTTTTTCAGGTTCCCGGTATCCGAAATTTCCGGAGCCAGGCCAAGTTCCGCCGTTGGCGAACGCATGCTTTTTTCATGCCGCGGATTGAGGGATATGACATTGCTGCCGGTCAGAACCGCATCGAACAGAACCGAAGTCCGAACTCCGGCAATCAGCCTGCGGGTGCCTTTCCCCATTGCCGTATAGGCCAGAAGCGGATTTTCGCCACCCTTGTCAAACTCGCGTGAACCGCTGACCGCAGCCAAAAGGGCCTGCCGTGTTTCGGCGGAATCTTTGGGATGAAAAGCAAACAAAACTTTTACTTGCGGCATGTCCTTAATGCTGTTGTTTAAAAGTTTAGCCGCTTCCAAATCGGTTTTCGGACTGCATGAGCTGCTGTATACGATGCAAAAATCGCCGCTTTGAACGTTGTTCAGAGTGTACAGGCGGTTGCGGACTTCCTCGAGCCGCGGAGAATTCTTGATGTCAGATGCTTCTTCGTATCGGGGCATCGGAAGCACATGGATTTTGTTCATTGCAATCAACCCCGTGTCTTTAAGAAACTTCTTCATCTGATGTGAGGCAACAATCATGGTTTCCGGACCGCGCCGCGATGAATTGAGCCGATAGCGAATCAGATAAGGGGAAAGATATGCGGCTTCGGAAATGCCGATATTGATTTTTTTCAGGCGCGAAGCGGCGTCGGCAAAAGCAAAGTCCGCTTTATACTCCTGTTGCTGCATTCCGCTGCCGGATTTGGTCTTTTTGTGCGCATTGGAGAGGCCGGTAATCACGGCCGCCGGATTTTCGTTCCGGACAATTTTGTAAGCGTCAATAATCGGCATTTGTTTGTAGGGAATAATGTTGTATTTTTTTAATTCTTCCGGAGAAAAACATTCGGACAGCTTTTTGTAAGCAAGGGTGTCCTTTGCGTAAATTTTCAAATTAAAGTCCTGGGCAAGTTCGGGAATTGCTTTCCAGATTGAAGAAACGACGCCGATGTCGGAAAAAGCCATAAGTAAATTTTCTTTTTTCATTTTCTGTCTTTCTCGGTTTATAAATAAGTTGAATGAGCGGCTTGCTTGGCCAGTTTCATCAGTTGGTTTAAGTTTTGAATATGCTTAAGCCGCAGCACCTTGTCGGCACGGTCAAACTTGCTGGTTTGTTTCAGCTGCCCCCGGTTTATTTTTTGAGCCATGGCCTTAACGCCCTGACCTTTGCTGCCTGCCGCCTTAATATCTTCGGCCAGCCGGTTTTGCCGGGCTTCACTCAGTTTCTCTGTACTGTTCAGGGCGTCGGCAATGGAAGATTTGATCCCGTATTCGTTATAAATCGCATAGCTGTAAGCCAGCTTTTGCTTGCTGACACCTTGGGGCAGAACCAGAATCTTTTTCTCAATCTGCGCTTCTATCTGTTTGTATAAGGCTTCTTTTTTTTGGGCAGATATCAAAATGTCTAACGTGTTGTCATAATAGTTGTTCCAGATTTTTTGCTCCCGGTCGTCTTTAGAAGCCGAAGAAAGGGCGTTTGGGACACCCTTTTGTGCCTCTGCAAAAGAAATTGTCTTTGCGCCCGGTGTTGCAATATTGTTGTCCGCAGCACTGGGGAGTGTTGACGCAATTTCTTTGTCAAGTGAGAATTTCAGCGGTTTGTCGCAGGATTTCAGGCCGATAAGGCTTCCTGCCGCCGCCAGAACCGCCAGCGTCGAAATTTTTATTTTGCCTGTAGCATGGCGGAATTTGTTTTTGGCTCTGATGACGGATAAAGAAAACTTGCCGGCATTAGCTTCATTTTGCCTGATGGTCCGGGTTAAAGACTGAATGGCTTTGTCAGCCCGGTCGGATTTGACCTCAAACATAATGCTGAAATAATCCCGCAATGCGTAAGCATCATTATTTTTTACTTTAATATTTCCCTTGGCAAAAGCCTCGAGATATTCTTCGGCTTCCCGATGCAGGCGGCTGGCTTTGTTATAAGCCGAGGCATTGTAAGTCCGGCTGTTGCGGAGTTTTTTGCAAGCGTTTCGGAAAGCCCGGTATTTCAAAGTCAGACGCCAGCCCGGCAAGTATTTGGCTTTGGAGGTTGACGGAGCAATGGGCAGGAGGCGTTTGCTGTTTTGCAGATATTGCCGAACGTCAAATCCGGCAGATTTTTGCAGTTTTTCAAGTAAATGTTCTCTGTCGGGTCCGCCGAAAATATTAATGTAATCCGCCCAGACCGC
>UQFU01000003.1 GCA_900540425.1 uncultured Alphaproteobacteria bacterium | reverse complement strand
ATGGGTATAAAATGCACAACTCCGGAAACTGCTGGCAGATCAGCTTTGCCCCGCAATTTGAAGCCTCGCCGCTCTGGGAAGAATTCCTGGAAGAATATTTTGAAGTCGTCTGCGACAACTACGGCGACGACGGCTCCGACAATTATGTCGGTTATCTCCGCAATCCCTTTGACGAGGCCGACTTCAGACGCCGAGCCGCCGAACGGAAATTAGAGGTTCCCCCCTATTGCGTCGAACTCCTGAAAAGCGACAACTGGCTCAAAGACAACGTCATCCGCTTTGCTCCGCTTGAAGTCGGAGAATTTTTGGTTTACGGCGTCCATGAAGAACAACAGCCGCAAACAGACAGGCTTCCTCTGCGGATTTATGCTGCCACCGCCTTTGGCTCCGAACACCAAACCACCAAATCCTGCCTCCTGGCTTTGAGCGACTTATATCGTCAAAACGTCCCTCACCGAAAAATCCTCGACGTCGGCTGCGGTTCCGGAATCTTATCCCTCGGCGCCGGAAAACTCTGGTCTCGGGAAACGCAGGTCATCGCCGTTGACATCGACGACGAAGCGGTTCTGGTCACCCGTCAAAATGCCGAAGACAATGGTCTGGAAAACGTAATTACTGCCGGCATAAGCAACGGTTACCAATCCCCGCTGGTAAAGGAGAACAAGCCCTACGACCTGATTTTTGCCAATATCCTTGCCCGCCCGCTGATAGAAATGGCACCGGATTTGGCCGCGAGCCTGCGGCCAGGCGGATACGCCGTTCTTTCGGGCTTTATCGGAGAACAGGAAAACTGGGTAATTGATGCCCATATTGAACAAGGTCTGGAACTAATTAAAATTTATGAAATGGATAATTGGCGCGCTGCCCTCATGGAGAAAAAAGCATGACTTTAACCGAACTGCAACAACAGCTGGCGGCTCAAAAACTTGACGCCTGCATCATCACTCGCAACAACCAGTTTCTGGGACAAGACATTCTCCCTGAAGAAAACCGTCTCCAGCGGTTGACCGGTTTCAGCGGTTCCGCCGGAAACCTCCTTGTTTTTCGCGACCGTGCTTTTCTTTTCACCGACGGCAGATACGAACTTCAGGCTGCCCGCGAAACCGATCCCGAACAGGTCGAAGTCGTCATAACCAACGGGCAGAGCCTCGGCTCCTGGCTGCAAAACCACACCGAAAGCCAAAAGCTCCGGATTGCTTTCAACCCTTGGTGCCATACGGTTTCGGAAACCGACTTCTGGAAACGGACGCTCAAAAACATCGAATTTGTCGAAGACGCCGGCCTGCTCTCCGCCGCCCTGCTTTCGGCAAAAGAATGCAATATTTTCGAGCACGACATTGAGTTTGCCGGCATTTCCATGGATGAAAAAATTGCCGACCTTACCGAATTCATGCGGCAGAACAAACTCGATGCCTTTCTGCTCACAGCCTGCGACAGCGTATCCTGGCTTTTGAATCTGCGCTCCGATTGCCTGCCCGACACACCGATCGTCCGAGCTTTCGCTTTCATCAACGCCCTCGGCGAAGTCAGCCTTTTTACCACCGATTTCACCAAGCTCGAATCAGAGCTCAAAAATTACAAAAACCGTACTGTCGGCATGGACTGCAAACGCTCGCCGCGGGCTTTGTTCAGCCTGATGAAAAAACACAAAATCTGGATTGAAAACCTGCCCGACCCGGTTCAAAACAGAAAAGCCGTCAAGAACCCGGTTGAAATCTCCGGCCTCCGTAAGGCACACTTGCGTGACGGCGCCGCCGTCGTCCGCCTTCTAATCTGGCTGGAACAAAATTACAACGGACAAACCGAACTTGACGTCGTCAAAAAACTCCATGACTTGCGTGCCGCCGAAACAAACTTTTTTTCCAACAGTTTTGAAACCATCGCCGGATTCGCTGCTAACGGTGCCATCGTTCATTACCAGCCCTCGGAAGCAACCAGCCGCAAACTTGCCTCAGGTTCGCTGCTGCTCCTCGACAGCGGCGCCCAATACCTCGACGGAACCACCGACATCACCAGAACCATAGCTCTCGGCAGCCCGGCCCCGGAAATGATTCGCGATTTCACCGTCGTGCTCAAAGCGCATATTGCGCTGGCTTCCGCTTGTTTCCCCGACGGCACCCCCGGCCTGGCGCTTGATGCCATCGCCCGCGAGCCGCTCTGGAAATGCGGCAAAAATTACAACCATGGCACCGGTCACGGGGTTGGCTTTTTCCTCAATGTCCATGAGGGTCCCGTCAGCATTTCCTCGCGCAATGCCCTCACCCCGCTGGCCGAAAACATGATTACCTCCATCGAACCCGGGTATTACAAAGAAAACGCCTACGGAATCCGGATCGAAAACCTGGCCCGGGTTGCGCGCCATAACAGCCCGGGTTTTGAAATTCCTATGCTTTGTTTCGAAACTTTAACTTTTGTCCCTCTTGATAAAAAGCTGATTGATAAATATCTCTTAAACGAAGAAGAGCGCACCTGGCTGAACAATTATCACCGGCAGGTTTTTGAGCGGATAGCCCCGCTCCTGAATGAGGCCGAAAAAAATTGGCTCCTCAACGCCTGCGCTCCGCTGGAGTAAATTTTATCAAAGGATAAAAACATGAAACGCTTATCGGTACTGCCGGCACTTTTGCTGGCCCTTGCTGCCGGAACGGCTTCCGCCCAACTGCCGGAATATCAGGGAGCTTATACGCCCGGACAAAGTCTGCAGGAATATTTTGCCGAATCAGAACAGAATGAAAATAAGTCAATCATTTATGTTTTTTTTAACAATGCCCCCTGCGAAACCTGCCCCCAAACCATCGACCTCATCGAAAAAATTTATTACAGCTACTACTCACAGGAATACAGCCTGTTCCTAATCAACTACGCCGAAGATCAGGATTACGACTTTATCGAAACCTACAACCTGCGCAATCCTTTGGAAGTGGTTTTGGTCCGCATCAGCGACGGTTCGGCTTTCGGCTACCGAAAACTGCAAAACCTTCAGGATCAGATTTCCGATCCGGTCAGCTTTACCGAAAACTTTACCAATGAAGTAAACGACTTTTTGGGTGACGGCAGCTCAAACCTATAGCGCTTTTTTCTGCTCGCGGCGCAGACGGCGGTTTCGGCTGTATCCCAGATACCCTTCATAAGAAAACAGCAAAACCGAAGAAATCACCAGCGGCAGCAGATAATAGATAATCCGGTAGGCAATCAGCGCACCAAACAGCAGGGCCGGATCCGTATCGCCGGGGATAATATACAGAAACAATCCCTCAAAAACCCCCAAACCGCCCGGAACCTGGCTGTATACGCCCAAAACCTGGGCAATAATAAAGACGCCGATAAAAACGTCAAAAGAAATATCCAAAAACGGAATCATCGAAAAATACAAAACCAGCGAAGCCAAAAGAATATCCGCGCCGCCGATAAACACCTGCGCCAAAGCCATGCGGAACGAAGGCATTTCAAAAGCGATGTCCTTAATGACAATCGGCTTTTTATAAAACAGGCTGGCGCCAAAATAGACCAACAGCCCTATGGCCGAAACCGCCGTAATAATTTCCGTTGTCATTTTAGAAACCGACCCCTCGCCAAAAGCATGATTGGGCGTCAGGAAATAGCCGAGAATAATCAGAAAAAAACACGCCACCAAATATGTAAACCCCGAAAAAGTTACCATCTGCACAATTTCCGAGGCATGAAAGCGCCAACGGGCATACAGCCGATACCGGATTGAGCCGCCGGAAACAATGGCATGCCCGGCATTGTTGCTGACCGAAAAACCGATAAACCCGGCAAAAATCCACTTTAGGGGAGAAAGCTTGCGATGAACATAGCGCAAGGCCAGATAGTCATACGAAGAAAGGGCAACATACCCGCCCAAAGACGCCAGGCTGGCCAGCATCAGATTCTTGTTCGGAATGCTCAGAACCGCCGATTTGATGTCTTCAAAATCATATTTTGAAAGCTGGTGATAAAGCATATATGCCGCAAAAGCAAAGAAAAAAAGTCCAATCCACGAAACCAGTTTCTTAAAAAACCTTTTAGCTTTAAATGACATCAAAGAACCCTTCTGCATAAAAATCCGTTTTTTCACTTGCCGCGATTGTATGATATTTTATTTTATAATTCAATTCAAAAAGCGCCTTTTCTGATAAATATACTTTAGCTCTACATTTTTAAACGACAAAAATCGAATTATTTTTGTTTTCCGGTAATTTTCCGGCTGCAAAAATAAAACTTGCAATCTTTACAAAAGGATAACCTTTGATAAACCCCGAACTTCCCGTTTTTTTTATCCCAAATTCATGCGGTTCCGCTCAAACTATTTAAAAATAAATCAACAAAAGCTCTTGCCAAACGAAAATATATTTACTAAGCTGTCAGCAGATTCCGGGGCAGCCCGGAGTTTAGTACCCGATAAGTACGGAGCCTTCATAAGCTCTATGTAGTGCGGTGCATGATATGCATCGAATTTGGTGTATCTATCATGCATCGAAATACCCTGACTCTCAAAAGGTCGGGGAGCTGCAATGTATGTTCAGAAACCATGTCAACTATCCTTGAAAAAACATGGTTTTAAAGATTGCGGGATCATGTCACTACATATGATTTATGAACTCTCCGGCCACCTTACGGGTGGCTTTTCTTATTGGTACCGTGGAGAGTTAAAATGATATGCAGCAACATTAAACCGGATAATCTTCTGCTTCCGGCATCCGTTCCCGGAGAATGCCATGCCTGAAGTTTCGGTTTTGCTGCCTGTTTACAACACTCCCGAAGACTTCCTCCGTCAGGCGGTCGAAAGTATTCTGAATCAGACTTTTCAAGATTTTGAACTGCTGATCGTCAATGACGCCTCAACGACCGATGTTGAAAAAGTTATCAGGTCATATTCCGATTCCCGCATAAAATATTTCAAAAACAAAACCAATCTCGGAATTTCCGGAACCCGCAATATTCTGCTCGATAAAGCTCAGGGCAAATACCTTGCGGTCATGGATCACGACGACATTTCTCTGCCCGAGCGCCTTGCCCGCGAAGTCGATTTCCTCGACTGCCACCCAAACATCGGGATCGTTTCCTGCCGAGCCAAGGTTATCGGGACGCAGGCAATCATCAGCTACCCCGAAGCCAACGCCCAAATCGAGAGCAAGCTTTTGTTCGACGATTGCATAATTCATCCGGCCGCGCTGATCCGCCACTCGGTCCTGAAAGAAAACCGCATCTGTTACGAAGAAGAGTTTACCCCCGCCGAAGACTATGCCCTGTGGTGCCGACTGCTCGGAAAAACCGAGTTTCACAATCTGCCCGAGATTCTTTTTATGTATCGCGACCACCCCGGCAACACGTCGCACCGCCGCTCAGGACAAATGGCCCGGGCCGCCGAAGCCGTCCGCGGATTTGTCCGCCGGGAGCATCCGGAATTGTGGAGTCTGGTCAATCGCCGCCTCGGCAAAACCACCCGCATAAAACTGTTTAACCTGTTGCCGCTGCTTACCATATATCGTTCTGCAGACTATTGCCGGATAAAACTGTTCGGCTTTCTGCCGCTGCTTTCCGTTAAAACCAAAATTTCTGTGCCGGGAGTTTAAGAATGCACCCCTCCGTCAGCGTTATAACTCCTGTCTATAATACCGCCGCCTATCTGGAAAAATGCCTCGGCAGCCTGATCCGGCAAACCCTGCCCGGCATTGAGCTGATTTGGGTTGACAACGGCGCCGATGAGCAATGCCGCCGGATTTTGCAACAACATCAAAACCTCCGCCCGGGCATTAAAGTCATACACTTGCCTGAAAACCGGGGCTACAGCGGCGCAATGAACGCCGGCCTGGAACAGGCTTCGGGCAAATATGTCGGCTTTGTTGATTCTGACGACTGGGTTGACGACGACTACTTTGAAGAATTATACCGCTGCGCCGAAGAGAACGGCTGTGATATCGTCTATACCAATTACCAAACCGTTTCCGACGGCCAATGCCGTCTGTTTCCGCACCGCACCGGAGAAAAAAGCGTTTCCGGCCTGCGCCCTCAAATCGAAACCCTAAAAAACGGCGCCGTCTGGGATAAAATTTACCGCCGCAGCATAATCGAACAACACCATCTGCGTTTTTCCGCCGACCGCGGTTCCTATTTTCAGGATAACGTTTTCCTGCTCCAGACCGTCTTTTACGCTTCCGGAATGCGGCTGACGGAAAAACCGTATTACTGGTACCGGCAAAATCCGGCTTCCCTGATGCACAATGCCGAAGACGACTTGCCGCGCCTAACCTACGCGCTGACCGTCATCAAATATCTGCTTGACCATGCCGCCGCAAAAAAATTTTCGGCCGATGAAACCGCTTCCCTACTGCAGTTTTTAAACCGCTCGCTGCCGGTATATAACCTGTTGGGACACCCTGAACTTCGGAAAAAACTGTTCACCCTGCTGACGCCGTTTCAAAGCTTTGTCAAAGAACTGGAAAATTCGCGGATTGCCCTGTATCCGAGCCTTGCGGAGCGTTTTTTTTCCGCCTGCCGGCATAACGGCCGCAAAGTCGTCCGCTTCTTGGGATTAACCTTTAAAATAACGCAAAGGAGTAAATAAATGAAAGTTTTAATTTTGGCCGGAGGCCTCGGCACCAGATTAGGAGAAGAAACCAGCGTCCGCCCCAAACCGATGGTCGGCATCGGCGGCAAACCGATTCTCTGGCATATCATGAAAACCTACTCGCATTATGGCTACAACGATTTCGTTGTACTCTGCGGGTATAAAAGCGAAGTCATCAAAGAATACTTCGTCAACTATTACATGAACAACTCCGATGTAACCGTCGACCTGGCCACCAATAGCGTTGAAGTTCATCAAAACAGCTGTGAACCTTGGAAAGTGACCATGTTCTATACCGGCCGCAACACCATGACCGGCGGCCGCATCCGCAAAGTCAAAAACTTTATCGGCAATGAACCTTTTATGCTGACTTACGGCGACGGCGTCTCCGACGTTAACATCGACAAACTGGTCGAAAGCCATAAGAAATCCGGAAAATTGGTCACGCTTACGGCATACCAGCCGGAAGGGCGTTTCGGAGCGTTGTCCATTGACGAAGAGGGCACAATCAGCAAATTTCAGGAAAAACCCAAAGAAGGCGGCGCCTGGATTAATGCCGGCTTCTTTGTCTGCCAGCCGGAAGCTTTTGAATATATTCCCGAAGGCGACAATGTTGTCTGGGAACAGGAACCGCTCAAGAACCTGGCCCGCGACGGCCAGCTCCATGCTTACAAGCATAACGGTTTCTGGCACGCCATGGATATGCTCAAAGACAAAAACGACCTCAACGACATGTGGGCCAAAGACCAGGCTCCCTGGAAAGTATGGAAATAGACATGAAACACGTCTTAATTACCGGAGGCACCGGCTTCATCGGACGCCACGTCACCGCCGAATTTCTGCGGCGCGGATATGACGTAACCGTCATATCCAAGGAATCCAAGTTGCCGGAACAACCGGGATTAAACAGCGTCAATCTGGATTTGCTTAACGAAAACGCCGTCTGCGACTTTATGGCGAAAAACCGGTTTGAACAAATGCTGCATCTCGCTTGGTATATCGGCCCCAAATGCCACATCGACAACATAAACTTTGCCTGGCTGCAAGCCTCGGTAAACCTGCTTCGCGCCTTTGCCCAAAACGGCGGCCGAAAGTTCCTCGGCGCCGGAACCGTTTCCGAATATGACTTTTCGCACGGCTGGCTCCGCGAAGACCAAACCCCGCTTGACAACCCATCCCTGCATGGACAATGCAAAGCCGCCCTGTACCGGACTGCGGACGTTTTCTGCCATCAAAACGGCATAGACTTTAAATGGGCGCGCATGTTCAACCTTTACGGCCCCTATGAGCGCCCGGCCCGGCTTATGCCCTCCGTCATTAACGCCATGCTCAAAGGCGAGGACGTCAAAGTCAGCGACTACCGCAAGTTTCAGGACTACCTCCATGTCTCCGATACGGCCCGCGGCGTGGCAGACCTGTTTGAAAGCAATTTTTCCGGCGCTGTCAACATTTGTTCCGCATCTCCGGTATGTTTACGCAAAATTGTTGAGACAATCGCCGAACTGACGGCATTCAAAGGAAAAATTCTCTGGGGAGCCATTCCCTCCAGTTTTGAAGATCCGTTGGTCGCCGGCACCAACCAACGGCTCCGCGAAATCGGATGGCAGCAGCAACTCAGCCTTGAACAAGGCTTACAACAGACTATCAATTGGTGGAGAGAACACAATGTTTAATAACGTATACAACGGCAAAACCGTCCTCGTAACCGGGCACACCGGATTTAAAGGCTCCTGGCTGTCAATCTGGCTCAACATGATGGGAGCCAAAGTCGTCGGCTATTCGCTTGACCCATACTCGGAACGCGGCAACTTTGAAGCCTGTCACCTGCACGACCGCTTGCTGGCCGATATCCGCGGCGATACCCGCGATTATGAAAAGCTAAACCAAACCATCAAGCAATACCGCCCGGAAATTATCTTTCACCTGGCAGCCCAGGCCCTGGTTCGCAAAGCCTACGCCCACCCCAAGGAAACTTACGAAACCAACCTGATGGGGTCGCTCAACATCATGGAAGCCGTCCGTGAAAATGATTGCGTCAAAACCGTTGTGATGATTACCTCCGACAAATGCTACGAAAACGTCGAACAAATCTGGGGCTATAAGGAAACTGACCGAATGGGCGGTTATGATCCTTATTCATCATCCAAAGGCTGTACCGAATTGATGATTTCTTCTTACCGGAATTCTTATTTTAATCCCCAAGATTATGCCAAACACGGCAAAGCCGTTGCCAGCGTCCGGGCCGGAAATGTCATCGGCGGCGGCGATTGGTCGGCCGACCGTCTGATTCCTGACTGCATTCGTTTTATTGAAGCCGGAAAAGATATTGAAATCCGCAATCCGATTGCCACCCGTCCGTGGGAGCATGTTTTGGAGCCGTTGTCGGGATATCTCCGCGTCGGCGAGAAACTGATTGAAGATCCGGTCAAATATGCCACCAGCTTCAACTTCGGCCCCCACATTTCCGCCAACAAAACCGTTTGGGAAGTCGTCAGCCGCCTGGTCGACTATTACGGCAAAGGCAAAGTCGTTGATGTTTCCAATCCTGCGGACCTGCATGAAAACACCTTGCTTAACCTTGACGTTACCAAAGCTTACGTCATGCTTGGCTGGGAGGCGCGATGGAATTTGCAAGAGGCCATCGAGAAAACCGTCGATTGGTACAAAGAAGCCCTGCAGACCTATGACATGTACGACTTCTGCGTCCGACAAATCAAAACCCACCAGGCAAAATGACGAGGATAAAATGAATAAAACGGTCATATTGGGAGCCGGCATTGCCGGACTTTCCGCAGCTTATCACCTTAAACAAAAAGGCATAACCTCCGCTGTCTTTGAGCAGGAATCCGATTGGGGAGGCTTGTGCGGTAATTTCAGCATCAGCGGTTTTCGTTTTGACCGTTTTGTTCATTTGTCTTTCGCTCCCGACGAATATACCCAAAAAATGTTTGACGGAACCGGCGGCATGCACGAACATGTCCCCTACCCGACCAATTACTATCACGGTTATTGGATTAAGCACCCGGCTCAAAACAACCTTCACCCGCTCGGAACCGAAGAAAAAATCAACATCATTAATGACTTCGTCAATCGCCCGCAGCGGGAGGTTTCGGAAATTTCCGACTACGAAGAATGGCTCCGCTGCCAATACGGCAATTATTTCGCCGAACATTTTCCCTTTGCCTATACCCGGAAATACTGGGGCGTTGAACCCCGGGAGCTGGAAACCCAATGGGTCGGCATCCGTATGACTTCTCCAGACCTCTCCGCAGTCCTGCGCGGCGCCTTTGAACCTCAGGACAAGTGTTTCTATTATGCCAAAGTCATGAAATACCCCAAATCCGGCGGTTTCAAAAGCATTTTGAATACCGTTGCCCAAAATGCCGACATCCGGCTCAACAAGCAAGCTTGCCATATTGATCCCGTGCAAAAACGGATTCGTTTTGCCGACGGCAGCGTGGAAGAATATTCTCAGCTGGTATCTTCCCTGCCTTTGCCGGAAATTATCAAAATGCTCCCCGATGTTCCCGAAAACGTCCGTACCGCGGCGCAAAACCTGCGCTACACCTGCGGTTATCAGATATCCCTGGGGTTTAAGCGTCCGGACATTGCCAAACATCTGTGGTTTTATATTTACGACGAAGACATTGCGCCGGCCCGGGTTTATTCGCCCAGCCTCAAATCCCCTGATAATGCCCCGGAAGGCTGCAGCTCTTTGCAGGCAGAAATATTTTTTGCCAACGGCACTCCGCTTCCCGATGCCGAAGAAATACTGGAAAAAACCATCGGCAAACTTATTGAAATGGGTATTTTCAAAGCGGAAGACCTCATTGTCAAAGACATTCGTTTTGAAAAATTTGCCAATATCATTTTTGACCACCACATCTATCAAAACCGCCAAATCGTCCTGGATTATCTGCAAAAACAACATATTCACTCCATCGGAAGATTCGGCAAGTGGGAGTATTTCTGGACTTTCCAGGCTTTTGCCGATGGCATGAACCTGGCCGACAAAGAGGAGTTTGTTCATGACGCAGCCTAAAAAAGTATTTTTAACCGGCGGAACCGGTTTAATCGGTAAAGAAACAATCCCGTTTTTGCAAAAAAACGGCTTTGAAATCTATGCTCTGACCATCGGCAACGAACCAAACGGCGACGGCATCAGTTACATTAAAGCCAACCTGTTTGACAAAACGGAAATTGATAAAATTATGGCTGAAATCCGGCCGGAATACCTGCTGCATTACGCCTGGCTGAGCACCGGACTCTTTAACGACAACAGCAACTTCGACTTTCTGACCTCGTCGATCGACTTGCTCAAGTCTTTCGTAAAATACGGAGGCAAACGGGTCGTAATGGCCGGAACTTATGCCGAATACGGCTATCATGACCAAACCCTGACCGAAGACATGCCGGCCGAACCGATTAATATTTACAGCCAATGCAAAAATTTTGTCCGCCAAATTTCCGAAGCTTATTGCCGGAATAACAACATTTCTTTTGGCTGGGCACGGATATTTTCGGCTTTCGGCAAAGAAACCGACCCCAGACGTCTGACCTCCGACGTCATCAACCACCTGCGCGCCGGCGAACCGGTAACTATTCGCAGCGGCAGCCTGATTCGCGATTATATCTATACCAAAGACATCGCGGCAGCCTTTGTTGCTTTCTTGGACAGCCGGGTCGAAGGAACGGTCAATATTTGTACAGGCAAAGACACCAGCATCCATGACTACGTCATGAAAATTGCCCGAGCCATGGGTAAAGAAAGCCTGGTTATTTTTCAGGAACAGGCCAGTCCGCAACAAAAGAGGGTTGTCGGCGACAGTACCCGCCTGAATAAAGAAGTCGGCTTTGTCCCGGCTTATACGATTGAACAGGCAATTAACGAGATTCTGGCCGGAGAATAAGCAATGTCTAATCAGGTCTTACCGGAAATTTCAATTATCGTCCCCGTATACAACCCGCCGGAAAAGTACTTGCGGGAATGTTTGGACAGCCTGATCGGCCAAAGCCTGAAAAACATTGAAATCATTTTGATTGACAATGCTTCAATTGGGGGCTGCCCGCAAATCCTACAGGAATACGCCGCCCGGGACAAACGTATCAAACTCTTCCGATTTGAAGAAAACCAAGGGTTCTCGGGAGCTTGTAACCAAGGCATAGAACTTTCTGTCGCTCCATATTTTCAAATTGTTGATTCAGACGATATCCTTGCCAAATCCGCCTGCCAAAAAGAAAATAATGTTATCAAAAAATTAAAACCGGACGTTCTGATTTTCAATCATGTCAATTTTGATTGTATAACCAACAAAATTGATAAATCCCCAATTTATCCGCAACTCCAAAAGAAGAAAACATTCTGCCTAAGCAACAAAAGTTCGGATATTTTTCTCATTCCGTTTTGCGCCTGGAATAAAATTTACTCCAAACAATTTATCAAAAAGCATCATCTGCAATTTCTCAACAAACTGAAAACAGCCGCCCCCGACTGTTTATTTTCGGCTCAGGTATTCACCCTGGCGCAAAAAATTTCTTATATTCCGGATTACCTTTACACATACCGGCGCAATATTCTCAGCAGCATAATGTCTCAAATCAAAGCCCAAAATTCACAATTATATCACCAGGTTTTTGACTTCTGCCGTGAACTTGAAAAATTTTCCCTAACCAATTCCACACCCGAAAAAAACAAATTTTTAAACAAACTTTATATGGAAATTTTAATTTTTAATTACTCGCAAATACACAAAAGTAATAAACCCGCATATTACATCCAAATGCAAAAGTTATTGCAAACCAGCAATCCAAAGTTTTTTGTTCCTCAAAACCTTAAAGACTTTAACCTGTTTGAACAGTACCGTGAAATCATTAATACTCCCTACTGGCTGTATAACCTCAAACAGCGGCTATACAAACATACCCGGCATAAAATAAAATTGGGCTTTTTGACCTTATATAAACAAAAAAAACAATCGTCTGTTGTTTCACATATTTTTTTATCTGGAATTTTCAAAATCAAAATTGATGCCAACAAAAAGACTTTCTATTTTTGCGGCCTGAAAATCTGGAAAAAGAAAGGACTAAAAGATGCAGCGGCAACCAACAATTAATTAATAAAATATTTTCCCAATAAACAAAAAACAACGAAAACCGTTGTTGTATTGTTTTATATAAATATCTAAAAACGAGGATCTAAAATGTCAATAAAAGTATCTGTAATCGTCCCAGTCTATAACCCGCCTGAAAACTACCTCCGAGAATGTTTGGACAGTATTTGCAATCAAACCTTAAAGGATATTGAAATAATCTTAATTGACAATGCCGCCACCGGAAACAATCCGCAGATTCTGCAAGAATACGCCCAAAAAGACAAACGAATCAAGCTCTTCCGATTTGAGAAAAACCAAGGGTTTTCCGGCGCCATTAAGCAAGGACTTCTTCTCGCTCAGGGCGAATACGTTCATTTCATGGATTCTGACGACTTAATTAAATCTAATGCTTATGAAACGCTATATAACACAGCTAAAAAAAATGAACTCGAAATTTTAATCTTCTTCTACGACTGGTACGATGTTCAAACAAACTCAATAAAAATTCATAACATTCCACTTCAAGATGAAGCACCTTTTTCATTTGCTAAAAACTCTCATCGTCTAAATAAATTTTTAACTCTATGGAATAAAATAATAAAAAAAGACTTCATATTCAATAACCAAGTTCTCTTTGATCCTCAGCTTACCTTGGCCGCTGGAGACGTCATCGTCTCGGCTACAGCGTATATCTCCGCTCAAAAAATCGCTTACACCAATCATAAATTCTATATTTGGAGGATCAATCAACCAACAAGCGTCATGAATACTATCAGATCCAAAAACAATGAAATATTCATTTTCGCAAAAGATATAATCAGTTACATAAAAAACAATAAGCTTACTGATGAACAAGTGTCATATTTGCTCAATTTAACGCTCTGCATCCTCTCTGACAATTACATCAAAAGCAAGTCAAAATTAAAATATTTTTGTAGACTTAAAATTTTTAGTTATAAAAACTACAAACTTTTTAAAAAGCACAAAAAATCTCTATCCAATTTTCATTTCATTCAAGAAATAAAAAAATCATCATTCCTCAAGACAATAACAAAAATTGCTTTTAATTTAGCTGGAGTAAAACAATGACTAAAATTTCTATCATTATTCCTGTTTACAATCCCCAGATAGAATACCTTAAAGAATGTTTAAATAGTGCGATTCAACAAAAAGAAGACATTGAAATTATTCTCATTGATAACGCAAGCAGCAAAAATTGCTCACTTGTCCTACAGGAATATAAAAACAGCAACTCTAAAATAAAACTCATTCGTTTTTCCAAAAACAAAGGATATTCAGGAGCTTGTAATGCCGGAATAGAAATTTCCCAAGGAGAATACCTTTTGTTTTTAGATAGTGATGATATTTTAGCCCCTCAAATTTGCAAAACAATAATACAACATTTGAACAAACATCCATCAGAAATATGTTTTTTCCCTTTCAATATTATTGATGCACAAACAAAAAAAATTCTCAGCACTTATACTCCGCCATCGATAACGGAAAGCAACGGTTATATTCCGGCTGAAAAGATTCTTAACAATGACAGCTTCGCCTATCATCAGACTTGGAACAAAATCTATAAATCGTCTTGGATAAAACAAAAAGAAATTAAATTCAACGAAAAATTACCCAACATACTCGTTGATAAACTATTTACTTTTACATGTCTATCAGAAGCCTCTCTAATATCCGAAATTATAACCGAGCCTCTCTACTACTATAGAGTAAATAGCAAAGACGGAGTTTGCTCCCAACTTTCCTCAAAAAATTGTTCCTATATAAAAGAATTTTTTATATTTGCCCAATCAATGTATCAATTATCTAAAAACAAAAACTTAATCTTAAAAAAACGTATTATCAGCGAAGTTTTTATCTCATTTCTTACATTATTTAAAAATATTCATAAAACCCAAAGAAAGTCTTTTTTACTAAAAACTAAAAAATTGCTAAAAAAGTATGATTTTTCCTTATTAGAACAAACAAAATTCAGAGATAGTTATATTCTGATTAGAAAAAAATCATGGAAAAAAATTAGCCTAAACTTTTTTAAATCTTACCAATTTAAAATATTCGGCATTCCGTTTTACAAAAAAACTATTTCCGGCAACCAAATAAAAAAATCATTTTTCTGGGGAATTATAAAATTAACCAGTTCGCCTCAACATACAAGCATTCGAATTTTTAAAATAAATATTAAGCACAAAAAAAAGAATAAAACTTCTAGCTTTAATCTGCCAGCAACAAATTCATATTCTGAAAAGCAACAAATTGCCATTATACAGCAATTAAACACAAGCATTGAAAAACAAGCAGCTATTTTAGATCAAATAAATAAGACATATGACATTTTAGTCGAAAATAAAATTAAAGAACAAATGGTTAATATGAAGCTTTTTGATGAAGATTACTACACAAAAACATATCCCAGCGTAAAAAAATACATGATGCTTCCCATAGATCATTACCTTAAAATTGGTTGGCATTTAGGATACAATCCATCGGCAATATTTAACACCGTGGAATACAAAAAGCGCTCTCCTGGAGCAAAATCTAACCCTCTGTATCACTTTTTAAGATATGGCCGTTACTGTTGCTGTTGCCTGTCATCGCAAAATCCATACCCAGCAAACACACAAACACTAAATGAGTATCAAAAGCATTCTCGCACCAACCCCTCAAAGGTTGTATACACCTGTTTAACCGGAGATTATGATAATCTTATAACACATCGTTACTTGGATCCTGATTGGGACTATATTTGCTTCACCAATAATGACAAGCTTCTAAAAGAGAAAAAATTTCTATTTTGGAAAATCCGTCCCTTGGTTCGAAATGATTTAGATAATGTACGCTTAAACCGCTACCATAAAATCAATCCTCATATAATTCTCCCCGAGTATGAGGAAAGTATCTATATTGATGCAAATGTCAATATCTTGACACCATATTTATTTGAATTAATTAAATTCTTAAATAAAGATTTGCTCGTTCCCAAATTAAACTTTCAAGACTGCATTTATCAACATCTTGATTTCATAAAACAAAAACGGTGGGACGAGGCCTCAATTCTTGAAAACTGGAAAAAATTACTCATAAAACAGAAATTTCCGCCTCACTACGGCATGACTGAAAACAATGTTATTTACCGCAAACACAATAAAGCTCCCATAAAAGATATAATGGCAGAATGGTGGAATTGTGTAGAACACTATTCTAAAAGAGACCAACTAAGTTTTTCTTATGTGCTCTGGCAGCATAACATAAACATTTCAGATATCTGTTTTCCCAATGCTCGAGAAGATATTGATAATTTTTGCATCATTCCGCATGAAAAGAAATACATTTTGCACTAGGAGTTAAGACAATGATTCATATTGGATTTTTCGTCAGTAATGAATATGTCAAATATATGTCTGTTGCTATGGCATCAATACTTTCCAATGCCTCAAACGAAGACGGCCTTGCGTTTCATATCATTACCAACACAGAAAATAAAATAAACCAAGAAAAAATAAATCAACTCAAACAGATTAAAGATTTCAAAATTGAATGGAAAATTCTAAACCAAAGCATTCCTTTCGAAATACGAAAAGACACCAGAAAAGATATCCCGGCTTTGGCAAACTACTCATTACTTATTTCATCTGTATTCAGCAATATTGACAAAATCATATGGCTTGACAGCGATTTAATTGTTCTGGACAGCTTGGCTGAACTATACAATACCAACATGCGCAAATACTCGATAGCCGCCTGCCCCTGGCCGGATGTTTTTCAGCCTGACAGTTACAAACAACAAATCAGCATAAATCAAAAAAACAAATATACAAACACCGGAGTCCTATTAGCCAATCTAAAAAAATGGCGCAAAGACAAAGCCGAAGAAAAATTATTAAAGGCGGCCCATGATTTCTCAGGCATTTATAAATTTCATTGCCAATGCCTGTTTAACATCGTTTTCCAAAACTCCCTTCTCTATCTTCCACAAAAGTGGAACTACCGTCCAATGATTTGGCTGAATCCCCAACAAGTCAGCCCCGCTGACCTCCTAACTCCGCCTAAAATTATACATTATGCCAACCCGACCAAACCATGGTCAGAAATCGGCGCGGAAAAATCTGAATATTTTTGGCAATATGCCCGGCTATCACCATTTTATGAAGATATTATATACGAAAACAGCCGTACCAAATTGCCGGCATTTATCCCGAGTAAAAATCTTTTACGTGAAATTTTAAGCTATCCGAACAAATTAAAAAAGCTTTCAAATTACAAATGGAAATACCGATTAAGCATTGGGAAAACCCGAAAAAAATATAAACAAAAATACAAAAGTCTAAAAAAACAAATCAACGATTTAAAAAGAACTTTAGGAGCATAACATGAACATATTTATTACTGGCGGAGCCGGTTTTATCGGCTCATCGCTTGCTGACAGCCTGTTGCAAAAGGGGCATTCTGTTATCGTGATTGACAATCTCAGCCCCTATTACAACCCGGAAATAAAAAAACAAAATATTTCCCAAGCCCTCAAAAACCCAAATTACAAATTTTATCTGGGTGACATTGAGGCCCCCAATGATTTGCAAAAAATATTTGAACAAAATCAAATTGATTGCATTGTTCATTTAGCAGCCAGAGCGGGCGTCAGGCCGTCTATTGAATCCCCGCTGGCTTATGCGCAAACCAATATTATCGGAACAATGAATATTTTAGAGGCCATGAAACAGTATAAAATAAAGAAAATGTGTATGGCTTCATCCTCATCGGTTTATGGAAATTGTCAAGCAGACAAGTTTTCAGAAGATTTAATGATTCAAAAACCAATCTCACCATACGCTGCCACAAAGTCGGCATGCGAACAACTTTGCTATACCTATCACCATCTTTATAATTTGCAAATTTATATGTTGCGTTTCTTTACGGTTTACGGACCGCGGCAACGCCCAGATTTAGCTATTAACAAATTTGCCGACAGGATTGAAAAAGGAATAGCCATAGACATGTACGGAGATGGTTCCAGTATGCGCGATTATACATATATTGATGATATAGTCACCGGCATCCAAGGAGCCATAAACTATGATCAAACTGGATATGAAATTTTCAACCTCGGCGGAGGAAGCCCCATAACATTGAAAGAAATGATTTCTGCAATTGAAAAAGGACTAAACAAAAAGGCGAAAATCAATCAGATGCCAATGCAACCAGGAGATGTTGACAAGACAATATCTGACATCAGCAAGGCTAAAAAATTATTAGGATATACACCTCAAACGAGCTTCTCAGATGGTATAAAAAAATTTATCGCTTGGCAAAAACAACAAAATAAATATACCGACATATTGCAAATTCCCCAAGCAATAGGCAAGAGCAGATAAGCGCCAAGCCCCCGTTTAAAAGCTTTTCTGCAGTTTCTGAAAGACCACACATCTCTAACAATTTTTATTGACAACCAAAAATCCTTAATATATAAAGTCTTGCAGAAACAAATGCCGACATAGCTCAGTTGGTAGAGCTACTGATTTGTAATCAGTGGGTCGGGAGTTCGAGTCTCTCTGTCGGCACCATAAAAAAGCCTCCCTCGCGGAGGTTTTTTTTGTGGTGATAAGAATAGACCACTCGAACTCCCGAACAAGGGAGTTTGACTACGAATGAGAGGCGGGCGGAGAACGCCGGTGAGCGAAGCGAGCGAATGATGTGGAACGAGCCGGCCAATAAGGCCGCGAGGACAGCTCTCTCTGTCGGCACCATAAAAAAGCCTCCCTCGCGGAGGTTTTTTATTGGAAAAGATTTATCCTCAACAAAGCGTTATCCGCAATAAAAAACGCACAAAGCGTCGGAATCCCGACGCTTTGTTCTAAATTAATGCCGCTTAAGAAGCGCTTACCGGATAAACCTTTCCGCCGGCAATAATCGCATACTTAGTCTGCATCCCGTGAATATCCTGAAAACGGTAACTCGTTTCCAAAACAATGTTCTGCCCTTTTTGCAATTCTGCCGGAACCGTGTTATCGTAAGACGGCGGCAAAAGAAAACACCTCTGTCCGATTTTTACAATAACCTGATACATACCGGGTGTCGCAGCTGACATAACCGAAGAATCCGTAATAACCATATTCTCCCTCTGCGCAGAAGGCGTTACCTTTTCTTTCAGCTCGTTTCCGATTTCCTTGCCCTTGGAACATAAATTACCCGCTGCCATCCTCAGAGTATGCTCCCCTAAGAACCAAAACGTGGCGAGACCGCAAGCATAGCCGACAAAAAACTGCCAATACCCCAAAATCAGAACTAATACCAGAACTGCAACTGCAGCATAAATTAAAATTTTGTTCATACAAAAAAATTTTTTAGTAATACATTAAATATAAAATAAATTAGCCCATAATTAGATTATTTTTGAAATTTTGTCAACGCTTATTTTATGTTCGGAACTTCTATGGACGTTTCAACCAAAACCGGAGACTGACTGCGGTTAACGTTATCAAGAATGACTGCCAGAGAAGGAAAGATCAAAAACCAAATAAAAACCAAATTAAAATACTTCATGTTATTCAGACAAAAATATAAGGCTACCAGTGCCGGAATCAAATATAACGGATTATAAAGCATCCACAAACCCGTAATCCCTTTAGAAGTCAATCCCAACCAGATGCAAAACAAATCCGCCAGCAGCAAAATCCGACAAATATTCTTCAAATCACCCCCCGGTTTAACCGCTTCCAGCAACTTCCTCTTAAACGAGGCTTCCGGAAAATCATCATAAACCGTCAGCATCCTCGCCCAGACAATCCCGAAAATCAGGAACAAAAGCGCCGGCTCGCGCAAATGAAAAGGATCGTCAAATACTGTTACTACCGGAAAAAGCAAAAACAAAACAATCGCCGTCCCCAATAAGCAAACCCAGCCAAACCACGGTGCCTGCAATATTTTCTTTCGCCGGTCCTGCTCTTTTTCTGATACCCAAACTGCATGCCATTCCTGTCGTAAAGAAACCCATAACAAAAGCGCAATTCCCAGCACCACATTGGCTACCACGCTCCATAACAATGCCTTTCCCTGATTCTGAACAAAAATTTCATCTGCCAAATCAACCGGATGTATCCAATACGCCGCAGCAAACACACCTGCCAAAACGGCAAGCATCCCCAGCATCATTCTGAATTTCCTCATTTTTGTTCTCCGTCACAAATTTGAGTACGAAATCTTGTCTCCAGCATAACTCTGTTGCAATTAAAAATTAATTAAACTATACTGCTTTGCAAATGAAGGAGAAACCTGATATGTCCGATCCCCGGCTGCATTGCCACAACTCCCAAAACGAACAGATAATCTGTTCCTTGCCTGACAACGGCGCCATTGAAAAGGTTTCCGCGGTTTTTCAGCTTATCAGCGACCCCACCCGCCTGAAAATCCTGCTCCTTCTGTGTCATTGCGAAGAATGCGTCAATAACATCGCCGTTACGGTCAATATGAGCGCGCCCGCCGTATCACACCATCTCCGCCTGCTCAAACAGGCCGGTCTCATCAGCTCCCGCCGCCTCGGCAAAGAAATTCACTACAAACTGTCCGACACGCCCGAAGCGTCCCTTCTCCATCGTTCAATCGACGATATCTTCGATATCCGCTGCTCTCGCTAAAAAATTTTTACAGCCTCTTGACAAACAGGTTTGCTTGGCATACAATTAAACATATATTTAATTATTTAATCAATAAAGCGAGGCAGATATGAAAAAAACCTTCCGACTGACTGACTTGGACTGCGCCAACTGCGCCGCCAAAATTGAAAATGCAATCAGAGAAATTCCCGGCGTTATCGAAACTTCGGTCAGCTTCATGGCTCAAAAGCTGACATTGGAAGCAGAAGAAGCCGACTTTGAAAAGATTCTGGCCCAAACCCGCAAAATCATTGCCAAAATAGAACCGGACTGCGAAATAGAGGACTGAAAATGAATAAAAAGCTCCGCCGCCTGTTGCATAAAATACTGACCTCGGCGCTGGTTTACATCGCCGCCCTGGCTCTGCCGCTGCCGCCAGCCGGAAAAATTGCCCTGTTTGTCATCGCATATTTTATTGTCGGCTTTGATATTCTGAAAAAATCCTTCCGCAACATCCGCAACGGACAGATATTTGACGAAAACTTCCTAATGTCCATCGCCACCGCCGGAGCTTTTGCCCTGCGGGAATACGCCGAAGCCGTTGCCGTTATGCTGTTTTTCCAAATCGGCGAGTTCTTTCAAAGCTACGCCGTCAATCAGTCCCGCAAATCCATTGCCGACCTGATGGATATCCGTCCCGATTCGGCCAACCTGCTTAAAGACGGCAAAATCGAAACCGTCTCCCCCGAAAAAGTTTCCGTCGGCGATACCATTCTAGTCCGGCCCGGCGAACGCATACCGCTTGACGGCACTGTCTCCCGGGGCAGTTCCGGCATTGATACCTCTGCCCTGACCGGAGAATCGATGCCCCGCGAAGTAGAAACCGGAGATACCGTCATCAGCGGTTGCATCAACCTCAACGGTTTGTTGGAAATTAAAGTCACCAGCCGGTACGGCGATTCGACCGTTGCAAAAATCCTTGATCTGGTTGAAAATGCCGGAACCAAAAAAGCCGATATTGAAAACTTTATCACCCGTTTTGCCCGCTGGTATACTCCTGCTGTTGTCATTATTGCCGCACTATTGGCCGTTTTGCCGCCTCTGTTTTCCGGCGGCGGGTTTCACACCTGGGTTTACCGGGCAATTACCTTCTTGGTTATCTCCTGCCCTTGCGCGCTGGTTATTTCAATTCCGCTCAGCTTTTTCGGCGGCATCGGCGCCGCCTCCAAATGCGGTATCCTGATCAAAGGCAGCTGCTACCTGGAAGCCCTGGCCGACGCCGACTGTATTGTATTTGACAAGACCGGAACCCTGACCAAAGGAAATTTCAGGGTCGTGGAAATAAACTCCCCGACCCTTGGCTCCGAGGAATTGTTGAAGTTGGCCGCTCACGCCGAAGCACATTCAACCCACCCCATCGCTGTTTCCATCAAAGAAGCCTACGGAAAAAAAATCAACCTCCGCCGCATCAAAAACCTTTCCGAAGCCCGCGGATTGGGCATTGAAGCCGAAGTTGACGGACAACACGTTATTGTCGGCAGCAATAAAATCATGAACGCTTTGGGAATTTCCATTCCCCGCATCACCAAACCGGGAACTGTCATTTTTATTGCCATTGACAAGGATTACGCCGGTTACATCCTGATTGCCGACGAACTCAAAGAAGACGCTGCCGCAGCCTTGTCAGCACTCAAAAGCAGCGGCATCCGCCAGGCGGTTATGCTCACCGGAGACCGCCGCAGTATCGGCGAAAACATTGGCCGCCGATTGGGAATGGATTTGGTATACGCCGAACTCCTGCCTGCCGACAAAGTTCACAAAGTTGAAGAACTTTTGGCCTCCCCGCACCGCCGCGGCAAACTTGTTTTCGTCGGTGACGGCATTAACGACGCACCGGTACTGGCCCGCTCCGATATCGGCATCGCTATGGGCGGCATTGGTTCCGACGCAGCAATTGAAGCGGCGGATATTGTCATTATGACCGACGAGCCCTCCAAAATTAATACTGCCATGCGCATTTCCCGCCAAACTCTGAAAATCGCCCGCGAAAACATCATCTTCGCCATTGGGGTCAAACTCCTGGTTCTGGGTCTCGGCGCATTGGGACTGGCTTCCATTTGGGCTGCCGTTTTTGCCGACGTCGGCGTTTCCGTAATTGCTATTCTCAATGCAATCCGGGCTTTATCTTTATCAAAAAAATGTTAGAATAACGGCAGAAAAATTTTAAAATCAGGAAAGGAACAGACATGAAAATCGGATTCGTCGGTGCCGGAAATATGGGCGGAGCCATCATCAGGGGCATTCTTAACCGGCAGTTGTTTTCCCCGCAGGACATTTTAATCTCCAGTCTCCCCTCGCCGCAATTAGACAAATTGCTTGCCGATACCGGAGTCATCCTTTGCCCTGACAACAGCAATCTTATCGAAAAATCGGATATCGTTTTCCTGGCTGTCAAACCGCAGGTTATGCCCGCAGTTTTGCAGGCAGCAGCTCCGGCAATTCTCCGCCGCCGGCCGCTGTTAGTCTCCATTGCCGCCGGAACGTCCTTGCAGCAGCTCCAAAGCTTTGTAGCCGCGGAAACTTCTTTACCGATTATCCGGGTTATGCCTAACATTAATGCCCTGGCCGGCGAAGGAGCGGCAGCGGTTTGCGGAAACCCGTGGGTTTCCAAAGAACAAATTGACGCCATACTCGGTATCTTTCGCGCCTTTGGCAAAGCTTGGGAGATTCCCGAAAAAGATTTTGGTATCTTTGCCGCTATCGCCGGGTGCTCGCCGGCTTATGCCTGCCTCTTTATAGACGCGCTGTCGCGAGCCGCCGTCAAACACGGCCTGCCCAAAGACCTTGCCACCCGGATTGCCGCCCAGGCTGTTTACGGCAGCGCCCGAATGGTTATGGAAACGGACGACACTCCCTGGGATTTGATTGACAAAGTCTGCTCTCCCGGAGGAACGACTGTCGCCGGACTGATTGCCCTTGAAGACAACGCCTTTGTCTCTTCGGTCATTCGCGCCATCGATGCCGCCATCGCCAAAGACCATGAGCTCCTAAACGGCAATTAAAAAATGACATAATTGTCATTTTCATTTCATTGTAGCATTAGGCACTGTATATTATAAAGGAATTAATCCTTGTTCATAAAGGTTGTGGCCGGTTTAATACGGCCGGCAAATTCGATACCCCGTCCGTTTCGGAATCTGCCGGTCTTATAATCCGGCCATTCTTTTATCCGCTGCTGATAATTGTTGACCGGGAAAACAGATTTATGTTACATTCTCCTCAAAACATACCGGAGACGGCTTTCATGAAAATACTGCTGGTTGAAGACGAAATCAAAACTGTTGACTATCTCAAACGCGGGCTTAGCGAACAAGGCTACAGCGTTGATGTTGCCATGGACGGCCTTGACGGCCTGCACCTGGCTTCGACAGGAGAATACGATGCCATTATCCTCGATCTGATGCTCCCGTCGATGGACGGCATCAGTATCTTAAAGAACCTTCGTCCGGCCAACGGTACCCCGGTAATTATCCTCACCGCCAAAGATGCCGTAGCCAGCCGGCTGGAAGGCTTCAATGCCGGAGCCGACGACTATCTGGTCAAACCATTTTCATTCCTCGAACTCTTAGCCCGCCTGCAAGTCATCACACGTCGGGTCAAGAACAAAGAAGAAACCCATATTTATATCGGCGATTTGCATATTGATCTGCTGTCACGCCGCGCCACCCGCGGCAACCGCAAACTTGACCTGACCGCCAAAGAATTCTCCCTTCTTGAGGTTCTTGCCCGCCGCCAATCGCAAATCGTTTCCAAAACCGTTATCACCGAATTGGTCTGGAATATTTGTTTTGACACCAATACCAATGTCGTTGAAGCTACAGTCAAACGCCTTCGCTCCAAATTGGAGCTCGAAGGCGAACCCAAACTGCTCCATACCATTCGCGGCATGGGATACATGCTGGAACTTTCCGAATGAAGATATTTTCTTCGCAGTCCTCAATCGCCAAACGGCTGGCCTACGCCTATGCTACTGCCGCAGCCATCGTCCTCTCCATTATCGTTATCGGTTTGTACTGCATTGAAATCAGCGAAATAAACCGCTACCAAAAAGCCGAAATGAAAAACCGCATCGCCCTGCTTGAACACAATGTCGCCGAAGTAAAAAACAAATCGGAATGGCTGCACTTGGAGAGAACCCTCCGCAAAATCACTCCCGCAGACAGCGACATTTACATCCGCATTCACAGTACCGACCCAACTTATAATTTTGAGGCTCCTTTCAGCATCAAACCGCAGGAAATCAACAAATACCACGGTTTTTCCAAAATAACAATCGACAGCAGAGAATTTCGGATTCTCTCCAAAATCATACCGGCAGGCGGCAGCCGCCCCAAAATTATTCTTTCCATTGCCGTAGAAACATATTTAAACGAAACCGAAGACTTCCTTCTAGATCTGGCATTTGCGGCGTTTTTGCTGCTGGGAACCATTGCCATTGCCATCATCGGCTGGAAAATTGCCAAACGCAGCCTGGCACCGGTAGACATGCTCTCCAAACACGCCCGGGAACTCAGCCCCCAAAATCTCTCCGCCCGCCTGCCTAACACCGAACTCCCCGATGAACTCGCCGGTCTGGTCCTGAGCTTTAACGGTGCTCTGGAACGTCTGGAAGAATCCTACAACAAACTGTCAACATTCAATTCGGACGTCGCCCATGAGCTGCGAACGCCGCTCGGCAATCTCATCGGACAGACCGAGGTTGCTCTTTCGCGCCCGCGCAGCGCTGCGGAGCTGGAAGAAGTCATGCAGTCCAATCTTGAAGAACTTGAACGCCTGCGCACAATTATCAACGAAATGCTGTTCCTCTCCCGTGCAGACCACGGAGAAATCGCCACGAACCTGAAACCCGCCTCTCTGGCTCAAATTGTCCGTGAAACGGCAGAATTTTTGGAAGTTGTTTTTGAAGAAGGAAGCCGAAAACTGAACATCAGCGGAGATGCGCCGGTTTTAGCGGAAGCAGCCCTGCTCAAAAGAGCCGTAACCAACCTGCTGACCAACGCCGTCCAGCACGGAACGCCCCAAACCGACATTAACGTCGAAATATTCGTCCGCGGCAGCGAAGCCGTCCTAAGCGTCCAAAACAGCGGTCCCGATATTCCCGAATACGATCTGAACAACATCTTCAACCGTTTTTACCGCGTCAGCAAAGAACGCAAAAACTCTGTTAACAACCATGGCTTGGGACTAGCCATTGTTCGCGCCGTTGCCAATATGCACGGCGGCGAAGTATTTGCCCAAAGCCGGAACGGCATCATCACAATCGGTTTCTCCCTGCCTTGCACTTATGCCGAAAATTGGCCTCAGCCATCCCGGCAATAAAGATTCTTTTGCACACCAAACCAACAAATCCCTTGCCAAATGCCCCCTTATAGGCCAAGATATTTACAAATTGAACAATATGGGAATCCTTTAATGTTTAAAAAAATGGTCGCTGGTGAATTAGGGCTCGGTACAACTTTTTGGAAATACGGCGTTTTATTCCTGCTTATTCTGACTTTCATTGTCAAATTTTTTGAAAAGCTCCTGCACCGCCAAACCGGCAGCGCCGATTTGTTGTACTTTTTCAGCAGTCACTTTAATCTTTTCAAAAGCAACCCGATGATTATCTTTTGGACGCTCTGTTATGCTTCTGCAATCATCGGACTGTTTTACTATGCCATCAACTTCACGGGCGGGTTGTGGCGGTCTTCCGCCAATTATGAACGCAGTTCCTGGCTCAAAAACCTTGCTCGCTGCTTTACCGTCATATTGCTTTTTGCCTGCCTCAAAATTCTGCTCTAAAAAAGGACGCCCGTTTTATGAAAAAAATATATATTCTTTTGCTGATAAGTTTCATATGCAGCTGTGTTGAAGTCGGAAACTTTCCCGCCAAACGCCAAAAGCTGCATGATATGAACACCGGACAGGAAGCCGACTATTGTCAAAAAAATCCCCAACGTTGCATTGAAGGCGTCGCTTGGTAACACTCACTCCGTATCGGCAAGGTTCCGGCTGTTTATAATATATCCGCTGGGCAGAGAAGATGCCGTTTCTTCATCCATTTCTTCAAAAAAGAAATTAACGCTGGTTTTCAGAACTTGGCTCAAATCCCATAGACGACTGGCCGTAACCCGGTTGGTACCGTTTTCGTAATGCTGGATTTGCTGATAGGAAATCCCCAGTCTTTTGGCCAGCTCAGACAAAGAAAGCCCCAACATGCGCCGACGCATTCTGAGCCTTTTTCCGACATGGATATCAATTGGATTCGGAGCGCCGTCTGGTTGACGCCCGCGGCTGTTGGAACGTTTCAGGAACCGGGGAAAAGAAGCACGATAATTTGACATTTTCACCTCTCGCTTTTGCCGTTTAACCACAACAGCCGCACATGTCAAAAAATACGGCTGATATAATACCAAAAGCCGAAGCTCAAAATTTCGCAGACCGCGACAGTACCGGTAATTATGGATAGACATCCGGTCAAATCGGGTTAGGTCGTCCTAAAAAAGTTTATTATCTTTAACTCTCTGCTGTTTCAAAACCTCTGGCTGGCCGGAAAAACCGGTCATATAAGCAGGAATACCCGCATTAATATTAATGAGGTGAGTGTAATACACTTTTTAATAGATTGCAACTATTAATTATCTGTTTCTTTCAATTATAAACTTGGAGAGAGAAACCAGCGTTTCCGCCTTGGCTCCGAAAATATCCAAAGCCGCGGCAGCCTCTTCCGTCAACCGGCGTGCAATATCTTTTGCCGCTTCCAGTCCATACAAAGAAACAAAGGTCAGCTTGTTCTGCCCGGCATCTTTATGCAATGTTTTTCCCACCAGGGCCTGATCGCCTTCCACATCCAGAATATCGTCGCTTATCTGAAAAGTCTGTCCGATTTTCATGGCATACAACATCAAAGCGTTATGCTGCACCGTATCGGCTCCGCCCAAAACCGCCCCTGCTTCAACGGCAAAGCGCAACAAACGTCCGGTCTTCATTTCCTCAATCCGACGAATCAGATGTTCTGGATTTACAGGATTCGGCATCTTTTCAGCCAGAAGATCCAGCATCTGCCCCGAAACCATTCCCCGAAACCCTCCGGCGGCCTGCGACAATAACTGTACCAGCTGACAACGGATTCGCGCATCAGGATGCGTATTGCGGTGGCTTAATATCTCAAAAGCATAGGTCAACAAAGCATCACCGGCCAAAATAGCCGTCGCTTCATCAAACCTCTTGTGACAGGTCGGCATGCCGCGACGCAGATCATCGTTGTCCATTGCCGGTAAATCATCATGAATCAGCGAATAAACATGCAGCATTTCCAAAGCTGCTCCCACCCGCATTGCCTGTTCCGGAGATGTCTCAAACAATTTTGCAACTTCAAAAACCAAAAACGGACGCAAACGTTTTCCGCCGTTCAAAACCGAATATTCCATCGCCTCGACAACACGTTTTTCTTCACCTTCCGGACAAGGAAAATAATGCTTCAGTTCACTGTTAAACACCTCGGCAAACTGTTTTAATTCCGTTTGGATATCCGACATCTCAATCCTCCTGCGGATCCAGAGGAACCGCCTTCAATTCCCCGTTGCCGGCAACCTCAAGCTTCTCGATTTTCAGCTGGGCGGCTTTCAACTTTCCTTCGCAAAGCTTTTTCAGCGCCGTCGCCTGCTCATAAGCGGCTACCGCATCATCAAGCTTAATTCTTCCGCTTTCGAGTTCTCTTACCAAAATTTCCAGTTTTTGCAATGCTTCCTCAAAGCTTAGCTTGCCCAGTTCTTCTTCATTCATTATCAATCCCTCCGTTATTTTGCGGGCAGTTTACCCCATTCCGGCACGAATATCAAGTTATAGGGTTAGTTTTTACCACAACCTTTGAATATATTGGCATAAGTATATATGATAATTGGCTTTATTAGAACTTGGCGCAAATGCTCAATTATGATATTTTATTATTATCATATGCAAGGAGTTAAAACCATGAAAAATCCCGCAATTATTTTCGGCTCCCGAATGTTGAAGGCAATGGGAAACGAAAAGCGCCTCGAAATTCTGTATCACCTTTTCGAAACGGAACTCAAGGTAGGCGATCTGGAAAAACTGGTCGGATTATCTCAGTCGGCGCTGTCACAGCACCTGGCAATTCTGCGTGCCGAAAATATTGTCAAAACCCGCCGCGTTGCCCAAACGATTTTTTATTCAATCCGCAATAACAAAGTCATCCGCATTTTAAGGCTGATGGACAGCATGTTTAACCGCCAAACAACCTCTCCTGCTGATTGATATCTGCCGCATCAGCCTCAAAAACCCGGAATCATTCCGGGTTTTTGTCATTCAGAGGCAAAATGGCTATCGACTTTCTGGCTTTGTCAAAACTCAGGCTTAGCCGCCCTTCGCAAAATCCCACGGCATCTCGCCCGAAAATCTCATAACGCCACCCTTTGAGCAGCGGATTGTCTTTGCGTTTGAGCAAATGCAGCAAATCTTCTTCCGAGGCAATCAGTTTCGGTGCCACCCCATGCTCCGCGCTCTTAATCTTCAGCAACAGCTTCAAAATTTCCAACAACGCCCCCGCATGTCCCGGCATCTTCTCTTCCCTGCCCGGACGAACGTATTGCTCCGGAGGAATCTTTTTGGCGCTTTCCAAAACTTCAATTATCTCCCGCCCCAGCTTGCCGTCGGCCACATCTTTGCGAATGCCGCGTATCTGCCGCAGCTGCTCCGGCGACGAGGGACACATTGCCGCAATATTCAACAAACATTCGTCCTGAATAATCGACCGGCGGTTAACGTCATTGCGCTGTGCGCGGCGCTCGCGCCAGGCCGCCAACTCCCGCAACAGGGTTAAAAACCTGGCATTATGGGAACGATGCTTGATTTTCTGCCAGACATCAAGCGGATTGGTCTCATAAACCGACGGATCTGACAAATGCTCAATTTCCTCTTTCACCCAGCCTTCCCTGCCGGTTTGTTTCAATATATCCTGCAACTTAAGATAAATCGGCACCAAATGCGTTACGTCACAAATGGCATACTCCAGCTGCCGCTTATCCAACGGCCTCGCTTCCCAGTTCGTAAAACGAAAACTCTTGTCCAGCTCAAGATTAAGCAGGCTGTTGACCAAAGTCTCATACCCGACCGATTCTCCGTATCCGCAAACCTGCGCTGCAACCTGAGTATCAAATAACGGTGCCGGAATCCGATGATGCATAAAATAAATAATTTCCAAATCCTGTCGGCCGGCATGGAACACCTTGACAATCTGCGGATTGTCCATCAGTTCGAAAAACGGCTGCAAATTCATCTCCGGCGCCAAAGGATCAATAATCGCGCATTCATGCTGAGACCCGACTTGTATCAAGCACAACTTGGCATAATAAGTTTTTTCGCGCAAAAACTCCAAGTCAACGGTTATAAACGGCTCAACGGCCAAACTCCTGCAAAAAACTTCCAAGTCGCCGTTGTTTTCAATCAACTTAATCATCTATATCATACTCTGTTTTTTCCAAGGAGCCAGTCTAACCGCAATTACTTAAGATTCTTTTAATCGCCGGGCGCAATTTTTCTGGACAAACACCCAAAAGAATGTTACAAAAAAGCTCTTTACTGATATTTAACTTAATAATTATGTCTTATGAAAACAAAGGTCTATGTATTATTTAAGACAGATAATCTTAAAATGTTACAGAATTATCTGCACAGTCAGGAAAACATTTCCAGTATTTCTGAAGCGTTCGGCGCTTTTGCCCAAACCGGCCCCGCACCGGGTGCCGTTGTTGAAGCGGAAGTTTCTTCGGCAGAGGAATTATGCCGATTGGCCCAAAATATCCGTTTTCAGGTTCCCGGCATCCGCAAAACCGTAATTTTCCTTGCCGATGCCTTGCATGAATCCGGTTTTGCCGCTGCCAAAATCTGCCGCGCGTCCTTTTATTATACGGGTGAAGCTCCTAAAACCGTCCACGCGTTTAATGATCTTTCGCAGGCCGGAAGCCCGGAACTTCCGTCGCCGTTCCCGTTTCTGTGCTTTGCCGACCGACAAGATCCGGACAAAGTGCACCTGATGGGGTACGTCAACGGCAAGACTTGCCATAACCTCGACTGGTGGCAGAAGCAGGTTATGAAAAGTCTGAAAAACGCTCAAATCGATGGGCCGTTTGTCCGTAATATTTTTGTTCGCGAATTTTAACATCAAAACTTCTGAAATATGAAAAATGTTATTTTTATTCCTTGTCCGTCACAGCCGGATATGAAAACCGCCGCTGAAACAGCTGCCGAAAGGCTGCTGGAAATCAGCGTTGTTCCCGAGCTCTACTGCGGTACGGCAGTCTACAACGGCGCCCCGGAAAATGGCGCTCCCGGAATAATTTTAATTTTTCCCGACGGCTGCGACGAAGATGCCCGCAAAGCCGGCCGCGAATTTTCATCGCAACTGTGTACGGAGTTTTGTACTGTCGGACAGCCCTCGTCTTTGACGATACGTTCATTTACCGCCAACTCAGAGACCGGCATATCGGTAGCGCAGGCAATAACCAGTTGGAAAATCGCCAACGACCTTTACGAAGGGCCCAAAATTCCCGTTGCCCCCTGCTTGTTCTTTCAGGATCAGGAAAAGATTACGGCATTGGGAATTCTAATCACTCCCGGTACCGGTGCCGAAGAGATATGGCAGGAACAAGTCATGGCCTCCTGTCTGCTTTCCTGTTTCAGCGAACCGGAATTTTCGGCCTGAAACCCAATCTGAAAAAAGCAGGAATTTTTCCTGCTTTTTTTATGGGCATAATCCTTCCCGATTATGCAGATTATGGTTGCTTTTCGGGGATTTTGGCGTTAAGACTAAAGAGTTAATTATAACAATAACTGAATTTATGAGGTCTTTTATGAATTGCTATCGTACACATACCTGTGGCGAACTGTTTGCCGGTGACACCGGCAAACAGGTCAAAATCGCCGGTTGGATTCACCGCAAACGCAACTTGGGCAACCTTTGCTTTGTGGACCTGCGAGATCATTACGGCATTACCCAATGTGTGATTGATAGCTCTTCGGATTTGTTTGAAAAAATCAATAATCTGCGTCCGGAAAGCGTCGTTTCCCTGGAAGGGGAAGTTGTCAAACGCGAAAGCGTCAACAAAAACATGCCTACCGGGGATATTGAACTGAAAGTCCAAAACGTAGAGATTCATTCCGAAGCCGAGGTGCTGCCAATCCAGGTGGCACAAGATGATGATTCGCCCGAAGAACTGCGCCTGAAATACCGCTTTTTGGACTTGCGCAAAGAAAAACTCCACCGCAACATGCTGTTACGCTCTAAGGTAATTGCCGCCATGCGCCGCCTGATGATTGAACAGGGCTTTGTCGAATACCAAACGCCGATTCTGACCGCATCTTCTCCGGAAGGCGCACGCGACTTTTTGGTTCCCTCGCGAATAAACCCCGGCAAATTCTATGCCCTGCCCCAAGCCCCGCAGCAGTTTAAGCAGCTGCTTATGGTTTCGGGATTCGACCGTTATTTCCAGATTGCTCCTTGTTTCCGCGACGAAGACCCGCGTGCTGACCGCTCTCCGGGCGAATTTTATCAGCTGGATATGGAAATGTCTTTTGCTACCCAGGAAGATGTTTTTAAAGCTATCGAATATGTCATGAGCGGTGTGTTTAACGAATTTTCCAACGGCAAAAAAGTCGACCAGCCGCCGTTTCGCCGGATTCCGTTCCGTGAATCCATGATCAAATACGGCTGCGACAAACCCGACCTGCGCAATCCGCTGGAAATTACGGATGCCACGCCTTTCTTCGGCAACTCCGGCTTCGGCGTTTTTGACAGCAAAGTCGCTGCCGGCGAACAAGTCAGAGCCATCGCCGTTAAAGGCATTGCCGACAAACCGCGCTCTTTCTTTGACAAGTTTGACGCTTACGCCAAAGAAGCCGAAATGGGCGGCATGGCGTACATTGCCTTTTCTTCAAACGGAGCCAAAGGCATTGCCCGCTTCCTGAGCGAAGAAAAAATGAACGAAGCCCGGACATTCTTCGGCATTGGTGAAGGGGACGCCGTTTTCCTGATGGCCGGAGAAGTTGACAAACTCAATAAATTTGCCGGCAAAACCCGCATGAAAATCGGTGAAGAACTGGATTTGATTGAAAAAGACGCTTACCGCTTCTGCTGGATTGTCGATTTTCCGATGTTTGAGAAAAATGAAGAAACCGGCGCCATCGAATTTTCTCACAATCCGTTTTCCATGCCGCAAGGCGGAATGGACGCCCTGTTGAATCAAAATCCGCTCGACATTCTTGCTTATCAATATGATATTGTCTGCAACGGAATTGAATTGTCCTCAGGCGCCGTCCGCAATCATAAGCCGGAAATTATGTACAAAGCGTTCGAGATTGCCGGCTATGATCACAGCGTTGTCGACAACAAGTTTGGCGGCATGATCAGCGCCTTCAAGTTCGGGGCTCCGCCGCACGCCGGCTGCGCTCCCGGTGTTGACCGCACCGTCATGATTTTGGCCGATGAACCTAACATCCGCGAAGTCATTCTTTTCCCGATGAACGGCAAGGCGCAGGATCTGATGATGCAGGCTCCCAATACGGTAACCGAACAACAGCTAAAAGAACTGCACATCAAATTGGTTAACGACTAAAAAGACGTAACCCGGCAAAAGGCTTTTAACCGCTGGAGTTAAAGGCCTTTTTTATTGCTCTAATCCCCTTCAATACGACCTTTTAAACGGATTTTGAATAAATGCAGCAATCATCATTCTTCCCATAATATTGCTTCAAACGCGCCTCGAGTTCAAAACCGCAGCGGTTATAAAAGACATGGGTCGGATGATAACCGGAACGCCCTTCGGTTTTAATATAAATTTTGCTGCCGCCGGCCTGGCGAATGAGCTGAATAACCTGTTGCAAGAGCAAATGGCCGATACCCTGCCCCTGAAACTGTTTATCTGTTGCCAGCCAATAAAGCTCATAAGCCGTATCTGAATCCGGAATCCGCCCATAGCAAACATAAGCGCAAATCGCACCGTCCTGCTCGGCAAAAATAAAGCGAATATCATGAGCGGCGTCGCGCCATTGAGGATTCTGCTGCAATTCCAACGCCTCTTCTGCCAATGAAGCGGTAATCTCAACATCATTATGGTCAAAAAGCTTGGTTGAAGACGAAATCCGCCGTACGGCCTCAATATCGGACAACCGCATTTTTGTTCGGAAAGTAAGCATAGCAACTACACTCCTTTCAGAACCATATAGCCCTCGTCAATGCATAATTTATGAACCCATGCCTTCGGGTGAAGATTGTAAGAAAGAGATGAAAAATCCAAGCTGGAAAAAGAACTTGAACAATCAGCCGGAGCTGTATGAGCTTCGCCGGCTGAAACAGTCTTTGAAGTTCGTTTTTGCATATTAAAATTCCTAATTATTTATGTCAACGGACTGTCTTTTCTGACAGCCTCTATTTAAAATATGCACCTTTTTTCATATTTAATCAAGAGGGAGAATAATATTTTTTTAATTTCAGGCTAAAAGCTATTGACTTGTAAATTTTTTCGCAGTAAATAGATACTGACTTTGACACATTGCTTCATCGTCTAATGGTAGGACAGCGGACTCTGACTCCGTTAATCTTGGTTCGAATCCAGGTGAAGCAGCCAATAAACGACCACCCCAGCGGGGGGGTTTTTTTTGGCTGATTTATCCTGAGATGAGAACCAAGACGGTTCGACGTCGATAGTTGGCGATTGGCAAGCACAGCGTGCGAAGACAGAACCTTACGAGACAAGGAGGCCCCGCTTGCGGGAATACCTAAGCCCGGTGAAGCAGCCAATTTGGACAGGGGTGCATTTTATTAATCTGCCCTTTGTTTTTGCTTTATTTTCTTCGGTGCAAATTAACGAATTTTCAAAGAATTATTTTCCTGTTTTATAAATATTCATTCTTCAATTGACAAGCCTGGCAGCAAGGGTTAAAAAATAAAAAACGGAGGAACAAACATGAACGAAGAATGGCCGGTTTTTGAAGATTTTGACCCAATTCTGATTCAAAACTATATCCGCTTTGAAACGGCTGCCCGCCATATCCGCAATCAGGAGGCCGGGCAAACCGAAATGTCGGCGACATGCCGCTTTCAAATTTCTCCCGAAAATTATGAAAAACTCAAAAATTGCGAAACTTCAGCACCGCTGCTTGGATTGTCCATCAGTTATAATGAAAATGACTGTACTCTCGTCGCCGAACCGGACGACGAATTCCTCAAAACCTACAAAAACGCCATTATGCGCGACGTTGCCGTTAAACAATCCGAAAACTGCAAAATTCGTTATTCCAAATTTATCAAAGTCCTCGACTAGCAGACATTTATCGCCAAACCGCCGAGCGACGTTTCTTTGTATTTATTGTTCATGTCATTGCCGGTGTCATACATGGTCTTAATGACGCTGTCGAGAGAAACAATATGCGTTCCGTCGCCTTTCATGGCAATTCGTGCCGAATTCACCGCCTTAACCGCTCCCATCGCATTGCGCTCAATGCACGGAACCTGAACCAAACCGCCGATTGGATCGCAAGTCAGCCCCAAATTATGTTCCATGGCAATCTCCGCGGCATTCTCAATCTGCTTGTTCGTACCGCCCATAGCTGCAGTCAGCCCGGCAGCAGCCATCGAACAGGCAACCCCGACCTCACCCTGGCACCCGACCTCCGCGCCGGAAATCGAAGCGTTGGAACGGTACAGGCTGCAAATCCCCGAAGCCGTCAGAAAAAACTTTTTAACGCCTTCCGCCGGGCTGAAACCGGATTTATGAACCGCAAAACGCTCATAATAGCGGATTACCGCCGGCATAACGCCGGCTGACCCCATAGTCGGCGCCGTAACAATCTGCCCGCCGGAAGCATTTTCTTCAGCAACGGCAAATCCCCACAAATTGATCCAATCCACCATCAACAGCGGATCATAATCGTTATTGCGGAATTTTTCTTCCAAACGCTGATAAATTTCGTGCGCTTTCCGCGGCATTTTCAAACTGCCGGGCAAAATTCCTTCCGCCTTCATGCCACGTTCGATTGACGCTTGCATAACCCGGTGGATTTTTGCCAGATGTTCCTCAACTTTTTCACGGCCATGAATAGCCAGTTCATTCGCCCAAACCAAATCTGAAATTTCCAATTGATGCTCTTCGCACAGCCTCATCAGTTCATCGCAGCTGCTGAAATCATACGGAATTTTATAAGGCTCCCGCTCGACCCGGCGATTGATTTCGTCACTACGGGCAATCGTGCCGCCGCCTACCGAAAAATAAACTTCTTCCAGCAACAAATTCCCGTCCGCGTCAAAGGCTTTAAAACGCATGCCGTTGGAATGCTCGGGCAAAAAAACGTCTTTTTCAAACACAACGTCCTTTTCCAAATCAAACGGAATCGGCTTTTCCTGGCCCAAATGCAGAATCTTGTCGCGTGCAACCGCTACCACATAGGGTTTTTCCGGATCAATCGCCTCAGCTTCCAACCCCATAAAGCCATAAACAATCGCTTTAATGGTTCCGTGCCCTTCGCCGGTCAGCGCCAAAGAACCGTAAAGCGTCGCCTCCAAACGCGCAATTCGCTCAAACTGTCCCCTCGCCCACAGATTGTCAATATATCTTTTAGCCGCCCGCATCGGACCGACGGTATGCGAACTCGACGGGCCGACCCCAATCGAGAAAATCTCCAATAAACTATAGTACATTATCTCACCGCTTAAAAATACGACTTAATTTCAATATACGGCTTTAACCCCAGCTCTTCGTGCAAAGCGGCGATTTTAACCGAATATTCGCCCCAGTTGGTCAGACGGTCGACAAACGTTTTTGCTTTTTGCGGAGACTTCGACAGCTGCACGGCTATCGTCTCTTCCAAAAACTTGTTCATCACCTTGCCGAACACCTCAAAATTTATATGCAATTTATCATTTTTATCAAATGAAATCGCACCGTTTTCAAGAAGATAATTAAACTGCATCAAATCGGCAATCCGATGCGGCATTGCAAACACCGGCTTAGCCTTCATAAACAGGCGATAAACAACCCAGGTCGTATAAATTTTTCGCAGTTGCTCTTCGCTGATGGTGGCGTTCTTGACATACTCGGGCATAAAGGCGATTGACGCCACATCGGCTTTGTGTTCCTCAATAATGTTTTTATATTGCCCCAAAGCATTCTGGTACTCGGCATCCGGCCCCAGACTGTGAGCGTTCTCATGCCCGATAACAAACAAATGGTCAGCTTCCACATCAAAATAACCGTGCAGTTCCGGCGCAACCATCCGCTTCAAAATTTCCCGGTACTTGTCCATATCCGCGGACTGGCGAACCTGCCGATGATAAACGTTCCGCCGGCCGCCTCCGGTCTTAACTGCCAGCTTGTCATTATTCGGCAGATTTTGCGCCGTGGTTATCGCACCGCGGCATTGGGCATAATCTCCGGTCAAAGCGACCAAATCTACATCAACCATCGTCTGTTTCAATTCGCTGTTTTTGCCGACGTTCTGTTTATATTGGTCTTTATAAGGCATCAGCTCCGCCAACTCGCTCATATGCTCCTTGAAACGCATAATCAACCGGGTTCCCTCATGATTGACAATTCCGACCCGAACGCCGAGCATATCCTTGTTATTAACCTCAATGCCGGCTTCCCGAAGTTTTTTGAGCAGCGCCGGATTGTCATAAACCGTCTGCGTCATCTGATCATCATAGTTTTCCCGGCCGATGGTAAACTCCAAATCATTGTCCTGTAAAACCGCCCAATGCTTGTCGGCAAGCATATCCATATCTTCATTATTCTGCAACAACGCCTGCGCCTGCCACCCCAGAAAATCCTTAAACTTCTCGTCTGTCGCATAGTGGGCCGCCACTTCCAGCTCATTCGCCATTTCCGAAAAGACCGAAGCAAAATATTCGGTATAGTCAATCGCATGCAAACCATCCCCATGCCGCCGAACCATTGTTCTGGCACTAAGGATGCCCTGTACCTCGCTCTTTTTGCCCTCATCAAGCATTCGTGAAATAATTTCATGAAATTCCTTAACCGTCAAATCGTCAGGATAAAAATTGCGTCCGATTGAACCGCTGATTCCCTTAAAAATCTCTACCGGTTTTTCATCTACGCCGTTAACGCCCTCAACGCCGTTCAGGGAATTAAACAGCCTCAGAGCATAAGCAGCCTGCATACTGCCGTCCGCTTCGTTTTCCAAACCGCGTTTCATCACCCGGTTAAGCTTGTGATCCTGCTCCAGAGAAACGTCATTCATCATTTTTGCTGCCGCAACCAGATGTTCCAAAGCTTTCTTATCACCGTCCGCCAGCCTCTTATAGCCCTCGAAATTACGGTCGACCAGCTCAATCTGCCGCATTTTGTTTTCGACCATATCCTTGAGTTCGTCTTCGCTGTAAGTAATTTCATAACTGTTAATTTTCATCTCTCTTTATCTCCACTGTTCTGAAACGATAAGCCCTGATTTTATCCGACCAATACCCCGGGCTCATACCGGCCTTGAGTTTAAGCTCCTCCAAAAATTCCTCTTTGTCTTTAACTTCGCTCCACACCGACGGCAAAAACAGCCCCTGCCGGTTTCCGTCTCGCAAAACCACGCCGTCTGTCCCTTGCACAATCTGCCGGAGCAAATCCTTCTCATCATTAAAGTCAATCGGTTCATAGTCGGTCAAAAAAGAAATCGAAACCGTCAAATCGGCCAACTCGCCGGGTTTTACCGGCTTAAACCGCGGATCCTCAGTCGCCGCCTTGCGAGCATTTTTAGCCACATCGTCGGCAATAGCCTGCCGCGGCAGCAAACTGCCGATACAGCCGCGCAACGCACCGTCTTTGGTCAGGGTAACAAACGATGCCCCCTTGTTAAACAAAACATCGGGATAATCTTTGCGGGAAATGCCGAAACGTTCGCCGTTAACCGCCGCCCGCAGACTTTGTCCGGCAATTTTAAGTAAATCCTGACCATAAATATTGGCAAAAGTTTTAAGATTTTCGACTTCCTTCTCCAAAGGCGTTTTTTCCTTCTCGGCCGCCGGCGCTTCTCCAAAAGACCAGGCACCATAGCCGACAACCCGGTCTAAATCGCCGCTAACATTTCCCGAATGCGTAATATCCAGCAGCTTGGCATGCATCTGCATTTTCTTGGCCAAAATCAAGGCCGCGTTAATGCCTTCCGCACCGCAGGACATCTCCTTGTCCAGATTGGCATTGCCCAAATCAATCATTCTGGCCGTATGGGCATCAATAACCTCGGCATCTTCGGCCTTATAATAATGAGACAAATCGGCCGAAAAAATCAGCAGCGTCTTTTCATCGTCCAAAAATACGCTGAGAGCATCGGCCAGCTGCTGCGGTTCTACCTGGCCATAGACCACCGGCACGATTTTAAAATTCTTTAAAACTTTTTGCAAAAAAGGCAGCTGAACCTCAATCGAATGCTCTTTGACAAAAGGCTTGTTATCCTGTTTAAACAACTGATTATCCATCAATTCGGAAATTTTTTGCTTATCAAGCGGAATATTGCCCAGCGGGGTTTTGAAATAATCATGCGTCGGCAATGCTGCCCCTTTCACATATTCATAATGCGCCGGCCCGACAACCACAACCGTATCTACGTCTTCTCCATATTTGAACAGCTCGGCATAAGCTTTGGCTGCCACTTGCGCTGAATATTTGTACCCGGCGTGCGGCACCACCAGCATCTTGGGCTTGCGCTCATTCAAATCATACCCCACTTCCAGATACCGCCCCAGCTCTCTACTTAAAACTTCTGGATTCGCCGAATAGAAAACGCCGGAAACCGCGGGTTCTTTATATTTTTCCATATCTTCTTCCTTAAGGCTGAAATCCCGGATTAAGGCATTGTTGGACGACACATGCCGGGAAAGATAATCATAATTGAGCCAAAGCACAACCAATAAAACCAATATGCCGACAATCAGATTAAACTTTTTCTTTGCCGCTTTATCGTCATCTCTTTCCATCGCCGTTCCTCCGCTGTTTTTGCTTATCCGCATCATACGGCGGAGCCATTTAAAATTTTACTAATTTTGCTCCTGCAAACGGCCATAAAAATCTGCAAAATCTTTCAGATAAAGAACCTGATCGCACCTGGTTTCAAATTCTTCCCAAATCGCATTTCCGATTCGTATCGGCAAAGCCCCGCTGGCCAGCGCCGCATTGCTGTCTTGCGGACTGTCGCCCACCACCCAAACGTTGCTGCGGGTGATTTCCTTCGGTTGCAGATAACCGCGCAGCGTATAAAACACCTGCTCCTTATGAGGCTTGTCAAACGGCGCTTCGCAACCGCAAACAATCCGCTCAAAAAAATCCGCCTCAAAAAGCAGCGGCAGCTCATACTCTAACAGACGGCGGTCCTTATTGGTCATAATCATCATCTTGATTCCCCGCCCCTGCAAAAACCGCAAAACTTCCGGCACTTTCGGAAAGGTTCTGATCAACCGTTTCACGTTCTGCAAATAAACTTCGGCATAGCGCTCATAAACTTCATCTGCTCTGCCGTTAAAAAAATTTTTAAAATTTGCCTTAAACGAAAGTTCATGGTCGCGAACAGACTGCAATGCCTCCCAGCTTGGCAGATTCTTTTCGGCAATAACCTGCCTGATGGCAAACAACAGCGGCGTTTTGCTCTCCGCCAATGTGTTGTCCCAGTCAAATAAGACAAATTTTACTTTGGAAACATCTAATTCCGATACCATTTTCTTACCTGCCTCTTTGTAAGATAAGAATTTCAAACCCGAATTCAAGCAAATAGCGCTTGATACTCCGAAAAAATCTGCCCGGAAACTTCCGGGCAGACAATTTCTTGATTTAGCGGGCATTTTTGCCGATAACTTTCTTCCCCATCATATAAGGCTGCAACTTTTCGGGAATACGAATTGTCCCGTCCGCCTGCTGATGGTTTTCCAAAAACGGCACCAAAACCCGCGGCGTGGCAATACCGGTATTATTCAGGGTATGAACATATTTGACCTTACCGTCAGCATTGTCGCGATAACGCAGATTGGTACGGCGCGCCTGCCATTCGGTAATGTTAGAGCAGCTGTGGGTTTCGCGATAGCAGTTCTGGGTCGGCACCCAGGCCTCCAAATCGTATTGGCGATATTTCGGCGCGCCCATATCGCCGGTACAGACTTCCAAAACCTGATACGGAAGCTCCAAATCCTGCAACACTTCTTCCGAAATGGCCAACAGCTTCTGATGCCACTTTTCACTCTCGGCAATATCATTCTTGCAAATGACAAACTGCTCGGTCTTCATAAACTGATGCACACGGGTCAGACCGCGGGTGTCTTTTCCGGCAGCACCCGCCTCACGGCGGAAGCACGGCGAAAAACCGGCATATAAAATCGGCAGTTCGTTCTCGTTCAAAATCTCATCGGCGCGCAATGAGTTCAAAATCAGCTCTGCCGTTCCCGAAAGATAAATGTCATCTTGTTGCAAATAATAGATTTCATCACGCGAAAAAGGCAGATACCCCTGACCGTACAACGGTTTTTCCTTAGAAATCGAAGGCACCGTAATTGTCGTAAACCCATTGGCCGAAAGCTTGTCCAGAACCATCATGTGCATAGCCAATTCCAAACGTGCCAGCTCATTCTTGATTGCATAAGTGCGTGACCCCGAAACCTTGGCGATTCGCTCCATCTCCGACCAGTCATTCATCTCCATCAGTTCAACATGGTCTTTCGGCTCAAAATCAAACGTCCGCGGCGTGCCGACTTTTCTGCGCACCACATTTCCGGAATCATCAGGCCCCACAGGACTTTCCGGGCTGGGCATATTCGGCATTTTAAGCATCATCAGGTCAAATTCAGCTTGCAGTTTATCCAGCTCTTCCAGTTCTTTTTTAAGCTCTTCGCCGATTTCCTTGCTTTTGGCAATAATCGCCGGACGCTCCTCTGCCGTTGCCGACTTGATTGAGTTGCTCAGCTTGTTTTTCTCTTCGGACATAGACTGGGACGAGGTCTTGAGCTTGTTGATATTAAAATACAGCTTTTCCAGGTCATCAACATCTATAACCTTCTCATAACCTTTTTTAGCCAAACCTTCGCGTACCAATTCTTTGTTGGCAATAATATATTTGATATCCAGCATTTTAACTATGTCCCAATCTTAATTGCGTTTAAACAAGGGCATTTTAACGATTCTGCGCTCAAATACAATAGAAAACTTCAGTTTATAAAACAAAAAACCGCCGGTGCATTTCTGCACCAACGGCTATTTATAAAAATTATTATTATTCATCATACGATGAATTGAATATTTGAGCTTCAGGATCTTCATAACGAGAAAACTCCGCACTCATATAAATTTCCCACGCCTTTTCTCCAATCTCAAAATCTTCTGCATTCCCGATCATTTCAGAATACTTCATGAAACTTTCGATATCGCCTGCTAAATACATAGCGATTGTTTCATTACTGTATTTTTCGAATATATCCGAAAAATTTTGAGAAAGCATATTCATCATAATCTCTCGGAGTGCCGGAATACTAAAATACATTGGTCCCAATATGGGCTGGAATTTGTAATAAATTTCCAGTGCCTTTTTGCCTAAAAGGCAGGCAACCGGCTGTTTCTCTGAGGACATTCTGTCAATGTATTTTTGAATTTCCTCTGCCCAGCATCCCTCGGGATTTTCGTCGACATAAAAACCGTTAAGCCCGTCTTCGAAAATTTTTTTGTTGTTTCCTGAAACCAGCTCTGCCACAATTTCTTGAATTCTTTTATTATTCTCTTCTGCAATTTTATTTTGCAACTTGGAAAATTTTAGCTTTTTCATAATAATTCATTTTTAATTAATACTAAATATATTCTATCATAAAATACTTACCCCGACAATAGACAAAAGATGACACTTTTATTACATTATCTTTGACCGGATATCTCATGATCTTTTAATTGATTTTCATTTCCGTTTATACTATTTTACTAAACAAACACTTTTGTAAGGATAAAAATATGTTGGAAAATAAAACCGTTCTGACCGGTGTCAAACCGACCGGCACGCCGCACCTCGGAAACTACCTCGGCGCCATTAAACCGGCTGTCCGACTCGGCCACGAAGCTGTTGCCGCCGGCGGAAAACATTATATGTTCATTGCAGACTACCATGCCATCAACGCCGAAAAAAACCCGGTTATTCTCAATCAAAAGCTCCGCGAAATCGCCTGTATCTATCTGGCTTCCGGACTTGACCCCCAAAAATCCTATTTCTATCGTCAGTCGGACATCCCCGAAATTCCGGAAATCACCACTATTCTCTATGCCTATACCCCTAAAGGGTTTATGAACAAGGCTCATGCCTATAAAGCTGCCGTCGATAAAAACCGAGAAGCCGGTAAACCCGATGACGACGGTATTAATATGGGACTGTATACTTATCCAACACTTATGGCTGCCGATATTCTGGCCTATGACAGCGATATTGTACCAGTCGGCAAAGATCAGGTTCAACACGTCGAGATCGCCCGCGATATCGCCGGAGCCATTAACGCTCATTATGGAAAAGAGTTGCTGCGGCTGCCGACATACCGTTTTGATGAAAACGTCGCAGTCGTTCCCGGCATTGACGGACGCAAAATGAGCAAATCTTATGGCAATGTTATCGCCCCCTTCAGCGATGACAAAGAAATCAAAAAAGCAATTTTTTCCATCAAAACCGATTCGCGCCCGCCGGAAGAACCCAAAGACCCCGAGGAAATCCTGGTTTATCAGATATACAAATCCATTGCCACTCCGCAGCAGCTGCAGGAAATGGGTGACGGACTGCGTCAGGGAAAGCTCGGTTACGGACATATCAAAAACATGCTGCTCGATGCCGTTATAAGTGAAATCCGCGAAGCCCGGGAGAAATATAACTATTATATGGCTCACTACGGCGAAGTGGAAGAACTGCTGGCCCAAGGGGCCGCCAAAGCCCGGCCGGCCGCGCAAAAAACGCTGCAACGCCTGAAAGACGCCGTCTTCGGCAGATAACACAAGTTCAAAAAATCCCCCGTTGAACATTGCTTTTCAAAGGGGGATTTTTTCTCTCTGTTTTTCGGAATACTGTTCAATCTGTCTTTTTATTTGTTAAGCTTATTCCAACCGCTGGCAGCCCTGGTTTTTGCCGGCGCTTGAGCCTCGGAAGCTTCCTCCGTCTCCCAGCCGCGAATAGGCTTATTTTTCTTGCTGACCAGCTCTTTTTGTTCCTCCGTTTGGGCCACGCCGACCGGCAACAGCTGGTTTAACAACGCCGGAGAAACAAACTTAACCTTTTTCTTCAACAGCGGATTAATCAGGGCGTCAATAATTTCTGCTGCCGGTTTGGCATTAAACGGCCGAACCTTGCCGCCGTAAAAAACCGAATACGAATAGCACGGCGAAGACAGCAAAACATCCGTGTTGTCAACCCCGCGAACAAAACGCAGCATGATTTTAGGCTTGATAATGCAATTCTCGTTCTTATCCAAAATCACATTCTGCGGCGACATAAACAGTTCTTGCAAAACCAGTTTTTTCAACTCCGGATTCAAAACGCCGCAAAAACCGGTCAACGCCATCCCGTCAATCGTATAACCGTCATAATCGACCGCCCGGGCATCTACTTCATAACAAAAAACCTGCTCGGCCTGTTCTATATTTATGGCCGCGGCCGCACCGATTGAATCTGCAATCCCTGGCAGAAAAACCGGCTGGTTTTCTTGTTCGGAACGACGCCAAGCATCTTTGCTCTGCTGAAAGGACTGAACGCCTTCCTTAAGCTCCGGAACCTCATTTGCCGCTCGAACGTCAAATGCCGCCAGCGCCAAACTGATTGCCAACAAAAGTGCTGATTTCATTTTTGTTCCCTCCGCATAGTTCAAGATTTGCCTAATATATAACATCAAAATCTTAATTTACAGCTAATAAACAAAAAGCCCCTCATTTTTTGAGGGGCTTTGGATAACTCCGAATGTATTACCACGGATCGGTATATTTCAACCGCGGGTCATTCAGACGCTTGACATAATCTCTGTCTTTTTCGTCATAACGAACCCGAATGCTGGTCAGCTGGTCATACCGGTCAATCAGCTCATCGTTCTCAAAGTCCGGCTTGGAGCTGGAGCCCGCTGCCGTCAGCTGAGCCTGGCTGCGTCGGTTGAAGTAGCAATAAACGTTGGCAATACCCACAATCTGTTGGTTAAAGACCTCAAACAGATTCCAGACGATTGTCGTGCTGTCAATTTCGGAAGCCGACAGTTCGCCAATGGCCTGCAGATAAACCCGGAAGTCTTCCGCCGGATAAATAAAGCCGACAATTCCGCTCCAGCCATAGCTTATGCTGTTTTTGGTAAACGCCTTCAAGGAAGTGTTCAGCCAGGTGCTCTGCTGGAAAGTCAGCGCATTTTTCCACGGCTCGCTTACCCCGCCGGTACCGCTTTTGACAACATTCGGATCACGGTTATAAGCCAACTCTACTTCCTTGTTATGCGCTCCCGGACGATGGCTCTGAACCGGACGTCCGGCCTGCGCCATTGCCCAGCGGATCGGATTAATCGTTGCCACCTTCAGATAACCCGGCGGACAGGTCGGAGCCGGAATAAAGCCCAGCCACGGCGTTGTTGCGCAGGTAAAGTCGTTATCATCGCAGGATTCCGCCTTAATCGCCTTTGAAACGTCGGTTCCTCCCGTAATCTTATTAATATCATACGGAAACTGGCTGGACTGGATCGGCGTGCCGCTGTCATTGGTATCCCAGTTAACGCTCTTGCCGTTCAGTTTTTCTTTATAGGTTCCGTCCAGAACATAGATACCCTTGTTGATAAAGTCCGGCAGAATATCGCTCAAACGCGCGCCGCCCCGGGTTGTCAGCTTAATATCATGCATAACCGAGGTATAAGCGGGATTGACCTGAAATTCATCATACTTGGTAATGCCGCTGTAACCGTTTTTGCTGTCATCGTCATGAAAAGCGTTGTCGTCAATATCCTTGTTGCCGACCACACGGTCAAGCTTGATATAACCGGTATAATTGGCTTTGTCGCTTTTATTGGCGTCGGTCGCGGTATTCCGTTCCAGCTCAATAACCCCCTTGCGGACATAAACGCTGGCATCACGGTCGCCGCTGTTCAGATAAGAACCGTTCTGTGCAACCTGAAAAACCAGATTATCGCCGCTGACCGCACCGTCAGTTCCGGTTGTTCCCTTAGAACGAACCAAAAAGTCGGCACCGCCTTTGACCCGCACTTCTTTGCTGGTTTTGTTAACCTCAAACAAAGTCGTGTCGTTTTCGTCATTAACCCGAAAATCGGAATTATTAACCGAAACCCCGTCGTCTTGATTAATCGCCAGCATATTGGTATTGTCTTTCGGGCCGAGGATAATGTCCGGCGATTCGATTTCAATCTGGGTTCCGTTTTTCATCCGGGTCAAATCTTCGGTAATCAGGAAACCTGTCGCCTCATCCGCATTGGTCGGATAACCGACCCGGAAATTGTTAACCAAAACATCGACACTATCCTTGTCGGCTTTCAAATTATAATGACCGTCATCGCCCAAACCGGCCTGAAAAACATTCTTAACATTCAGATTGTCAATCTCCGCCGTCCCGGCAACCGAAATATCTTCGTCGAACTTTGCATCGCCCTTGACTTCCAAAACCACATTGTTATCCGGATCGCCCGGAGCTTCGGCTTTTGTACCAATAGTAACTTTACCCTTCAAATCAGAAGTCCCCGTAACCTCCAAATTAGCATCGATTGTCGTATTTCCGTTTGCGTCGACTTTAAAATGTTTACCTCCTGCGGTCAGTTCGCCAATGATTTCCGCACTCCCGGCTTTCAGCCATTCGGTTACCTCCAACTGTAAGGCCTTTAACAGCTTGTCAACCGTCACATTTCCTTGAAAATGTGCATCCCCGGCAACATCCAAAGTCCCGTTCATAGTCGTATCCCCATTCAAGGTTGTCTCACCGCCGACATACAACTTGCCCGGCTCCTCAATATATATGCCGCTGCCGTCTTTCAGATAAATCGCCTTGTCTTCATCCCCCAAATTTTTGCCAGTAACAATCATTTGCTGGACATTCGTAATCTTATTGTTTCCCATATTAAGATCGGTCAACATTGTGTTCATAATTCCTTCTTCGTCAACTTTCTCACGGTACAAAACATTTTCACGCCCATGGTTGCCGCTGGCAATGGATTCCAAAGAAGTTGCCAAAACCGAGTTATTGGACGCCGCCGAAGGCTTGAATTTGCTGCCGGCGTCAAAATCCGACAGATCAATTTCCCAAACACCCTGAACACCCATACCTTTTTTGTTGTCGATAAAACCGCCGTTAGTACCAATCATTGAAGCAATGCGCGAAGATCTCACCCGCGGCATATTGGCTCCCCGCACCGGATTAGCCACAATCAGCCCCATCAGGTCCTGGCGAGTAACTCTTTTTTCTCCCGTGCTGGGATCCGCGTCATCAGATTTGAAAATACGACGCTTAACCCCCACATCAATACTTGAGAACAGCATTGTCTTGTCATTAAAGCCATACGGCAGATACTCGCACAAATGCGCCAGCGGAATATCCTCATTGGCATCGTCGCCGTTAAACGAATATTTTTTGTCGGCGGCGCTGCCGCTGCAGTTTGTTTTCACCGTGCCGTTGGTAATAATCGTGTCATAATTGTCGCGCAAATAAGCATCAAGCGCGTTTGAAATCGTCCGCATCTGACCGGCGGCATTAATGTCCTGCAGCTCGTTTGTCCTCTCGGCCGCCTTTTTATACAGCAGCGGAGTCACCATAGCAATCAGCGCCAGCATCGCCAATGCCTCAATCAGCAGGCTGCCTCGCTGGTTTTTCATCTCTGTTTTACGGTTAAACATTTCAAATCTCCTTCTGCTTAATCATATCCCGTTACGGCTGCTCCAGTTCAGGAGCGGGATCGGGCACATCCGTTCCGCCTTCCGGCAGTTCCTGCTTGCTCGTCGTATAGGTTGTAAAATAAACCAGGCACCGCCGGCAGCTGGAACATCCGCAAATCTTGGAAAAACCGCCCGTATCCACAACCAAATTCGGCAAATACAAAACATTGTCTTCACGTCCCTGCAACTGCATCTTATACCGCGAACTGTTCTGAGCTTCGGTTGCATAACCGATCGTATTGTCAATCTCAAAAATATTCTGCAGCGCATTCAAAAAATCGTTGTTCGGCGTATCCGAATTGCGGTTCAGCCAACGTTCGGGAATTGGCCCGTAAGTTACCAGAAACCGAATAACGCCTTCCGCCGTGCAATCGGGCGCTTCTTTTCCCCAATCATTGTCAACCGCACAATATATTTCCGTCTGGTATCCGTCCTTTGCCGAAGCGTCATAGGGCTTGATCTGGAAGCCGGCCGGCGCATAGTCTTTGAGGGTTGTCCTGTAGTTCAAAACACCTTTGTCATAAGTAATTTTTTCTCCGTCCACCCCATAAGGATTGCTGTTGTTTTTTGGAGAATGCACGTTAATATACTGCTGCCCCATCCGGTGATGAATGGCAAAACGCGAAACTTCGGCCTCGGCTAACGGCTCTATGGCAAGACGCCTCTCATCTCCGCGGATTGAGAGATTGAAAGAATACAACAGCGCCAAAAACGTTGCCAATACAACCCAGATATACATCTTAACCCTCTGTAAAAAACACAGTTATTTCTATTTTATTGTAACATAAAAATCAACCCGCCGCCAGCATTCTGCACAACCTGTCCGCAGATTTCACAATTCTGTAACAAACTGCTTTGATTCTGCCACAAAAAGCATAATTAAAGGTTAAAATAAGTGCTCTGAGGATTTTTTTTGAACTTTCATCTAATAACTAGCTTTTTTACGTTTATTTATAAAAAAAATATTATAAAATAGGTTAACTTTCAGTTTAAACGCGGAGCATTGAATGGCAAACTTGGACGACAATATTGAAAACGGATTTGACGGCGATGACGACATAACCGCACCGGGTTCCAAACTGAGCAGAAAAAAGCTTCTGCTGATTGTTGTTCCGGTCGTGGCCGCCATCGGCATTTTCGGTTTTTATTACACCTC
>UQFU01000002.1 GCA_900540425.1 uncultured Alphaproteobacteria bacterium | reverse complement strand
CTCAAATATTATAACAAAGACATCAAAATCGAACTCGTCGACAGAGAATAGGCAGCAAAAAACCCCGGAAAATCCGGGGGTTCTTTTGCTTAAAGCTTAAGAACAAAATTAAGCATTTTTCTTCAGGGCTTCGCCAAGAGCTTCACCCAGAGAAGAACCGGCAGAAGCTGTGCTGCTGTATTCTTCCAAAGCTTTCTTTTCTTCTTCGATTTCCAAAGCTTTTACCGACAGTCCGAGTTTGTTGTTTTTCTTGTCGACTGAGGTAACTTTGGCTTCCAGAACATCGCCTTCATTATAGTTTTCGGGGTTCTGGGCAGCCTTATCTTTGGAAAGGTCGGCTTTTTTGATATAAGCGTTTACGCCGTTGACTTCAACATTAACACCTTTGTCATCGGCAGAAGTAACGGTGGCTTTTACAACATCACCTTTCTTTACGCCGTCCAGAGCGGAAGCGAAAGTATTTTCGGTGAGTTGTTTGATACCCAGGCTGATGCGTTCTTTTTCAACATCAACGTCAATGATTTTTGCCTGAATATCCTGGCCTTTGGCATAATCTTTAACCGCTTCTTCACCCGCTTTGTCCCAAGAGATGTCGGACAGGTGAATCATGCCGTCGATTTCGTCAGACAAGCCAACGAACAGACCGAACTCGGTAATATTTTTGATTTTGCCTTCAATAACGGAACCGACCGGATGTTCTTCAACATAGGCAGCCCAAGGATTGGGGGTGCATTGTTTGATGCCGAGGCTGATTCTTCTCTTCTCGGGGTCAACTTCCAGAACTTTAACTTGGACTTCCTGAGAAGTGGAAACGATTTTGCCCGGGTGAACATTCTTGCGGGTCCAGCTCATTTCGGAAACGTGTACCAAACCTTCAATACCGTCTTCGAGTTCAACAAAGGCACCGTAATCGGTGATATTGGTAACTTTTCCGGTGTAAACCTGGCCGACTTCAAATTTGTCGGCAACAGCCTGCCACGGATCGTTTTCGAGCTGTTTCATACCCAAGCTGATGCGCTGGTTGTCTTCATTGAATTTGATAACCTGGACTTTAACCGTCTGGCCGACAGACAGAACTTCTGCCGGGTGGTTAATTCTCTTCCAGGAAATGTCGGTAACGTGCAGCAAACCGTCAACGCCGCCCAAATCAATGAATGCACCGTAATCGGTGATGTTTTTGACAACACCTTCAAGGATTGAACCTTCTTTGAGGGTATCAATCAGTTCGGCACGGGCTTCGGCGCGGGTTTCTTCAAGGACAACACGGCGGGAAACAACGATATTGCCGCGGACCTTGTCCATTTTCAAAATCTGGAACGGCTGAGAAATACCCATCAGCGGCGTAATGTCGCGAATCGGACGGATATCGATCTGCGAACCGGGCAAGAAGGCAATGGCGCCGTTCAAATCAACGGTAAAGCCGCCTTTAACACGGCCGAAGATAACACCGTTGACACGTTCGCCGGCGTTCATGGATTTTTCCAAATCAATCCAGACTTCTTCGCGGCGGGCTTTTTCACGAGAAAGGACGATATTGCCGTCGCGGTCTTCATAGCGGTCAACATAAACTTCAATCTGGTCACCGATTTTGAGCTCATTGTTCTGGCCAAATTCGCGGAGCGGAATGCGGCCTTCGGATTTCAATCCGACGTCAACAGTAGCAAAATCGGGAGTCAATTTGATAATGGTTCCTTTGACAACCGAACCGGTAATGCCGTTATCGCCAAACTGTTCATTCAACAAGTCGGCAAAATTTTCGGTTATTTCGGGAATTTTTACTTCAGTATTGGTCATTAAATTTATAAATTTCAACAAACTGCCAGCCTCGACAATGCGAGCGGACTTGTGCGGGGTTAAAAATAATCTTTGGCAATACCGCACCATATTGCCGCAAAGATGCTATTGTTATACACGCAAATATTTATAATTCAAGAGTTTTTTTGATAAGAATCGATGATTTTTTCGGCCGTTTCGAGCACGGCGGCAATCGTCAGGCCCGAAGTATCGAGAATAACCGCGTCTACCGCGGGTTTTAAGGGGGCGGTACTGCGGTTGCTGTCACGCTCGTCACGGGCACGAACGTCGGCTAGAACCTGCTCATAGGAAATATTCATGCCTTTGGCTACAAATTCCTTATGCCGCCGGGCAGCCCGAACTTCCGGCGAAGCGGTCACATAGAATTTGATATCCGCACCGGGACAGACAACCGTTCCGGTATCACGCCCGTCATAAATGGCACCGGCAGCCGGCGTCCCGTCGGCAAAAACCGGTCGAAGGGCAAAATCCTGCTGCATTTGCAAAAGCGCGGCACGCACTTCGGGCATGGCCGCCACAATGGAGGCGTACTGTCCGCCAACGTCGTCACGAAAACGGGGATCCCGCGACAATTCCATCATGCGGGGAAAAGTCAGCGACCGGGCAAATGCGGCGGCAGCGGCTTCATCTTTGATTTCTTTTCCGGAAAGGCGCATTTCCAATCCGACGGCGCGATAAACCATGCCGGTATCAAAATAGGCCAGACGATATTTCTGCGCCAGGGTTGCTGCCAAAGTTCCCTTGCCGGCGGCGGCCGGCCCGTCAATAGTGATAATCATGGTAAAAGCCCGGTTTCCCTATATTCATGTAACAAAAAGTTCACTTTCAATTTCAGGTTACTTAATATAGAATAAAATTATAAGCACAAAGTTTGGTTTATGCAGAACTTATTGATATGCAGGTGCGAGATGAAAGTTTCAGGGATCATATACTTATCAGCCATTGTAGCGGCGCTTACCGCTCCGACCCTGAAATGCGCCGATGCGGCAACCCTGCAAAGAGGACGCACAGCCGTCAGCTATGATATGTTTCTGCCTGCCGATGCAACTGATGAAAATTCTGCCCCGTCGCGCTATGATGAACCTGTCAACACTCCCAAAACCGCCGACACATCAGACAGCGACAGTTTCATCGGCAGCCAAACTGTTGACTATAACGCCGAAATCGCCCGCGAGCTGTTTGGCCCCCTGCCCGAAGAAGAAGAGCAAATCATCAATCTTGACAGCAATACCAGCCGGGTTTTTGTTCCGCTCGGCAAAAAGGTGCGGATCGTATTGCAGGAAGCCCCGCATGCCCGCTGGTACGTTGAATGCAACGAAGGAATCGAACTAGCCGCCAACACCAAAGAAGGAACGGAGCTGGAACTGCTGTTTAATGCCGAAGATACCGGAAACACCAAGATTTATCTGGATTATGTTGACAAATCCGATAATGGGATTAGAGTTATTGCATCCAGATACATCAACGTTATCATAGGCTAAACGGTGTCGCAAAAAATCAAAATCCGCCTTTACATCAACCAAGATTTAAGCCGCTCGCCGGAGATTGTTCCGGGAGAGGCGCAGGTTCACTATCTTAACAACGTCCTGCGTCTTGAAGACGGAGCCGTCCTTGCCGCTTTTGACGGAATCAACGGCGAATATTCTTTCCGGTTGCGCAAAAACGGCAAAAAAAGCCTGGTTTTGGAACGCATCGAAAAACTGCGCGAACTTTATCTGCCGCCGGATCTGTGGCTTTTGTTCGCTCCGGTCAAAAAAGACAAGACCGATTTTATCATTGAAAAAGCCGGCGAGCTCGGCGTAAGAAAAATTATTCCGACTATTACCAAACACACCATCAGCGACCGGGTCAAAACCGAGCGGTATTTGGCGCAGGCGGTAGAGGCCTGTGAACAATGCCGACGGGTCGACGTTCCCGAAATCGGCGAACCGGTTACGCTTTCGGTTCTTCTCAAATCATGGGACAGGCAAAGAATTTTATATTATATGGATGAAACCGGCAACGGAGCCAATATATATCAGGCATTCGGCAGCAAAGCGGTTCCGGCGGCGATACTGGTCGGCCCCGAAGGCGGGTTTTCTCCCACGGAACTGGAACTGCTGGCGGCGCAGGACTTTACGCTGGGGGTTTCCCTGGGGCCGCGAATCCTCCGGGCGGAAACTGCCGCCGCGGCAGCCCTTTCCTGCTGGCAGGCCATTTGCGGCGACTGGAAAAACGAGGAGTAAAAATAGTGGTAAAAATTCTTGTTGCGGATGACCATGAGCTTTTTCTTAAAGGACTGGAACTCATTTTGACCGATTACCGGAAAAACTTTAAGCTGGTAACGGCCAAAAGCTATACGGAGATATTTGAAATTATCCGAAAAGACAAAGATTTTGACCTGATATTAACAGACTTGGCAATGCCGGGCGCCTATTGGCTGGAGGCTCTGGAGCAAATTCACCGGGTGCTCCCCGATACGCCGGTCATAATCCTTTCTGCCGTTTTTGAAAAAGAAATTGTTAAAAAATCCATTGACATCGGTGCCGCGGGGTATGTTTCCAAGGCTTCTCCCAATAAAGAAATCCTGCAGGCCATTGAAATCGTCCTGGCCGGCGGCGTTTATATTCCGCAAGAACTGCTGGACAAAGAAAACGACGTTAATCTGGATCTGCTGAAACAGGAAGAAAACTCTCTTAACCGAACCGAAAGCAACCCGAATGACATCAAAATGCTGTCACCGCGGCAGACTGACGTTTTGCAACTGATTGCCAGAGGCATGTCCAACAAACAAATTGCCTATGAACTTGGAATTACCGAGGGAACGGTTAAATTATACGTAACGGCGATACTGAAAGTTCTCGGCGTTTATAACCGTACCGCCGCACTAATCAAGGCAAGAGAATGGGGGATTCTGAAAGATGACGGCAATTAATAAAGACGCGTTTGAGCAATATCGCAAAGTTTTCGGCACAGAAAAAATGCGGCTGCTGTGGCAAGAATTTTATGAATCGACAGAAAACAAACTGCAACAAATCGAAAAACAAAGCCCGGAAGACATCAGGCTCTGTTTTCATACACTCCGCTCTTCTTCTTTGGTTTTTGGGCTTGAGGAGTTTTCTAAAAACTGTGAAATGATTGAGGAAGCCGTCCTTAATAATGAAAATTTTGCGAAAATAAAAAAATATGTAGACAAAACTAGAAGAATTTTCTATAATGGCTGCGAATCGATAAACAATCTATTTAAAGACCTGTAGATGAAAAGAACATCGGAAAGCCTTAAACTGCCGAAGTATTGGAAGCGGTTTTACGGATGGCTATACGGAAACAAATTTTGGTCGGCCTTTTTGAGCAAAAACTGGGTACAGACCTTTTTGACGCTGGGCAACAACAACCGACTGACCCAATCCGTTTTGAGAGAGATCAAACGGAATGACAAAGTATTGCAAATCGGCGTTACTTTTGGACACCAAATAGATGAAACGGCCGAGCGAATCGGGCAATACGGGCAGTACGACCTGATGGACGTCAGCCTTACACAACTGAATTTGGTTAAGCAAAAATACCAGTATGTGTTTCCACAAATGGATTTTATTCAACAAAACGGCGCCGACAAAATCAAAAAGCCCGGCTATGGCTACGATGTCGTCATCTGTTATATGCTGCTGCATGAAGTTCCGCCGCAGACAAAAAGCAAAATTGTCGGGAATGCCTTGAGTGTTATCAAAGAAAACGGGAAAGTCATCTTTGTCGATTATCACCGGCCTTTAACCTACCACCCGCTGCGCTATATCGTCCGGATGATCAACCGGCTGTGGCAGCCTTTTGCCGAAAAGCTCTGGGATCTGGAAATCGGCAACTACTGCAAAAACCGTTTGAAATACAACTGGAGAAAAACCCTCTTCTTTGGCAAGATGTATCAGAAAACCGTCGTTACAAAGCGGGCGCCGGACATATTGGAAGAATTTTAACAAGTTTTATCTGCCAAGAGAAACCCCGGAATTGATGAAAATCAATTCCGGGGTTTTTCGTTGCTTTTACCGCTAACGGCGTCCTGAAGCGCTGCGACTTCCGACTCCGGAACGGTTGGAATATCCAGAAGAACGGGAGGAGCCGACAAACGACGAACTCCGGGTTCTTACGCTGCCGCTGCGGGCAGAACGCGTTTCTACCGACGAACCGCGATAGCTTTCGCTGCGGGACGAAGAAACCGAACGGCTGCTTCTTTGCGGAACGGACGACTGACGCATGTTACGGCCGGAAACATATCCGGGAGAAACAGCAGCACTCGACCGGCTTATCGGCATCGTCCCCGTTGAACTTCTGCTACTGCGCCGTATCGGTTCGGTATTGCGCAAGGAAGAAGAACTACGGGACGGAATCCGTTTTATGCTGCCGGTTTCCGTATGCCGCGGCGTTGAACGGCTGGTGCCGGCACGCAGATTGCTGCGATAGGCATTGCCATAACTGCTGCGTCCGCTGCCGCGATAAGGAGCAGCGTGACGGTAAACCGGACGAGGCGGACGGACATGGCAGTGATGATTATCATACCAACCATAATGACGATGTCCATGGCGGGGATAATAATCATAAAAGCGATGGTGCCGCCAGATGTTGTCAAAAGCATGCACCCGAAAGTGCAGATATGACAAATCCGCATAGGTTCGATACAACATCCGCAAAGGCCTTCCGACCCAGTCGTCCAGAATGGTTAATCCCAGAAATATCGGGTCACAGAGCGGGCTTAAAAAATAATAGCCGGCATCGGTCAAAACCCGATATCCGATCATGCCGTGATATCCCCAACGAACATGGGAACGATAGGCATGCCGCAAGAGGTGGCGGAGTTCGCTGAACGGCGGCAGGTACTGCAATGCCGGCGCATAACCGTCTTCGCAATACAACCACATGTCCGGATCGCTTAATTCAAACAGCGCCCGGCTTTCCCAGACATACTGCGAACCGGTGAAAGACAAATCTTCCGGAAGGTAATACCTCTGGGCTTTTGCTCCGGCAACAATTGCACTGAGTGCCAAAATTATTGCCCATACAAATTTTTTTCTCATGGTAAATGTATTTGTGTTTTCTGCCGGAAATGATTATATTTCAAAGCAGAAGAACGGATTAATAATCAAAATATCTATATAAATGGGACTTTTATGATATACGATTTTAGACATTTTGTCAACTTGGTTAACGGTTAAGAAAAAACCCGGAAGCATCCGGGCTTAATCTAATCAATAACTTCCTGCGGATACAGGCCGTACAAATTCTGGCGCGGCACCCAGCCGGTAATCCGCTCAAACTTAATCTGGCAAAAAGGCGAGCCTTCCGGGCATTTCAGGATATCGCCGATCACTTCGTCTTCAACCTTGGCGATGACTTTGGAATTATAGTCGGCTTTGGCATAAATATTGTTTTCTCCCGGGGTCATAACCTTGACTGACCGGTGACCGCTCAGCATCGTTTTGTGCACCCAGGTTTTGGATCCCTGCCAATCTTTTATCTGACGCCAAATTTCGAACTCGGCAATGATTTCTACCGGAGCGCCTTTTTGCATATAGACCCATTCTATGGGATACCGCGCACCGGGACCGGAACGGGCGTTAATCAGATTGGAACGCAGAGATACAAAACGCGGCAGCTTTAATCCGCTTTCGCCGTCTTCTTCCAAGGTTTGCGCCGAAACCGGACCGGCCCAAAACATCAGCGCCGCCAGAAGCCAACAGATTGTTTTCATTTTTATCCCCTTTTTTAATCTTTTATTATTTTATTTAGACGTAGTATGACTAAATAAAATGAATAAAACGTAAAAATCAGGTTATTTGAGGAGTAAAAAAAATGGATGTTATCGCCGTTGCCCAAGAGCTTATGAAATTCCGCACCGAAACAGGAAACCGCGAACAGATTAACAAATGCCTGCAATACTGCCGGAATTTACTTGAAAACAGCGGCGCCATTGTTGAAATTGCCGAATTTGACAAGGCTTCTCCGGTGTTATTTATACGCAATCGAAGAACTGAAGATTTTGACGTTTTGTGTCTGGGGCATTTGGACGTGGTTCCGGCCGCCGATGAAATGTTTGTTCCGCAGATCAGAGACGGGAAACTGTTCGGGCGCGGTTCGTTGGACATGAAATCTTTTGCCGCCGTTGCGCTTAATTCAATGGAATATGTCCTTAAAAATAATTTGAATCTTAATTTCGGGGTTATCCTTTCCACCGATGAGGAAAAAGGAAGCGCCAGCACTCATGCCTTTATGGAGGCCCATCCGGAAATTTCCGCCAAAATTGTTTTGGACAACGACACCGGCGGCGATATTCATAAAATTGTCAGCAAGTGCAAAAATCCGGTCTTTGTCAAACTTATCGCCAAAGGTTTGGAAGCCCACGGTTCAACCCCTTGGGAAGGAATTGACGCCAATGAAATGATGATAAAAGTCCTCGGCAACATCCGCAAAATTTATCCCTACTATTCTCAAAACGGCATTATTCCTGCTGACCAATGGATTGATACCGTTCATGTTGCCAAGCTGCACGGCGGCAAAGTTTCTAATGTTATTTGCGGCGAATCCGAAGCTTTGCTTGATTTTCGCCTGACAGAAAATTCCAGTATCGAAAACCTGAAGAAAAATCTCGACAGCTGTATGATTGACGGTGTCAACTATGTAATTATTTCCGAAAGCACGCCGGTGGTTATGGATGAAAACAACCGCTACATTCAGGAATATAAAAAATTTGCCGAAGCCATTATGGGGGAAAAAATTGAATTCGAGCATATTGGCGGAGCTACGGATTCTCGTGTATTTGCTGTTAAAGGGTCAACGGTTATCATGCATTCGGGTACCGGTGAAGGAATGCATACCGCCGGCGAATATGTGGTGATTGACACGGTTCGGCAGATTGCTGATATTCAGATTAAATTTTTGGAAAAGCTGGCTGCGGAGAAAAAACAAAAAGGCGCCTAACGGCACCCCTTTGTTTTTATTGGTGGAGCTGAGGAGGATCGAACTCCCGACCTAATGATTGCGAACCATTCGCTCTCCCAACTGAGCTACAGCCCCATTATGTATTAAATTCAAAATAATTTCGACTTTCATCAAGCGAATGGAACCATTCGCCTTGGGTGCCTAACCTCGTTGCGGTTGCTCCCGCTTCCCTTTCTCGGCAAGGCAGCCAAGATGTTACAGACGAAAACACCCCGCCGGGGGTCTTTTCGCTTAGCCATCCCAACTGAGCTACAGCCCCTTTGCAGTAAAAAACCGCCCTCTCAGGACGGTTTTTTTGGAATTGGTGGAGCTAAGGAGGATCGAACTCCTGACCTCTTGAATGCCATTCAAGCGCTCTCCCAGCTGAGCTATAACCCCAAGATCATCGCTACTATATGAAAACACTTTCATAATGTCAATAGATTTTTTTATACTTTTTATCCATTTTTTATTTCGGCGTTTTCGGTTCGCCGCTATCTGCCGGAAAAAGTTTTTTAATTTCCGCAGCGATTTCCGATGCCGGATTAAACGCCCGGAATTCCGTTCCTTCGGAAATTTCCGCTCCCAAAGGGAAAGCCAGTTTTCGGGAAAACATTTTATCCAAAAAGCGTTTGTGTTTGGCATCCAGCCATTTTTTTCCGCTGTAAATTTGTACTTTTTTGCCGGTTCCGCAAGCTTCGCAGCACATGCTGACTGAATCTCCGGTCACAATTAAATCATCGGCGCAGCCCAGAAATCCCAGATACGGATTTTGCCCCAAATCCTTGTCCCACAAATAGCTATAAGTCGGAATTCCCTCAATTTCCCGCATAATCGCTTCTTGCGCATCAATTCCGGTCCGCCGCGAATCGGTAATCAAAATCGAGCCGCCGATTTTTTCTTTATATTCCCGAACCTGACGACCGAATTCGCGAGCATTTTCAACCGTAAAATCATGCCCTTTGAAAGTTCCGCCAACAATAACCGCTGTCAGCGGGCGGGGAAGCCCGGCAAACTCCTTTTCCCATTTTTCACGCCCTTCGGCTAAAGTCTCGGGGGTTACGCGATGGGCGCAGCCGGTAACGTAAAAAATATTCGGACTATGCTTTTTATGATCGTCGTGATCGGAAACAAAAACACGGTCAAAATCTTTCAGGCCGCAACTTCCGGGATGCATAACCTGTACGATTTTCACCTGTCCGAAAGTCCGCTTTTTAATCCAGCGAGCAACAGGAGCCGAGCGCCGGCTGGCGGCAATGACCAAATCAGGAAAAGGCGGTTTCAGGGTTTCACGGCTGCGCGGTTCAACCCCGCGCAAAGTCGCTCCCAAAAAAAGATTAGGCAAGTTGGCCCAGCCATTATATGAAATGTTTTTTTCCGTAGTCTGCCAGCCCAAAGCTTTGGCAATCCCTCTTGCCTGGCCGTTGCTCCCGGCACGATTATCTATCAGTATCCAAACATTTTTTCCCATTTGCCCGATTATCCCTAGAAAAATTTTAAAATCGTATTTAGTATATATAAATATATGCAACAAAACAAGAGGAGTAAACCATGCGGCGGGCACTTATATTTGCGTTTTTTATTTTATTGTGCAATATCAACAACTCATCTGCACAGTTTGCTGCGGATAAAGACGCTGCCTATCTGGCGACGCTGAAAGCAGTCGCCGATTTCAAAATCAATGACGAAGAAGAGCTGGAAAACGTCAACAGGCTGCGACAGGACCAGCAATTTAACCGCAAATTATATCAAATGGTGCAAAAGCTTTCAAACTCAAGAAACAAAGACAGCAAAAATCAGCGAGTTCTGCGTATTTTGAAAAAAGCCGGCAAAGATATTTATGATGAACTCAAATAACCATTAATCTTTGCTTAACCGAAAAGTAGTAGAATGTCCATAAGTTTAAAAAACGAGGAAAAACTTATGAAAAAAATTACAATCGACAAGCTGGCAACAAAAATTCTTCAGCTGCGGCAGCGAGTTATTGAAATTAAAGGGATGTCAGTTTTTGAAGAAGTCAACAAAGCGGTCAAACACCCCAAAGTGAGAAGGCTTAAAGATGTTAAAGCATTGGAAAATCAATAAAGCGGGGCGGTGGCTGCCTTTGTTGGCGGTTATATTCCTGGCCGGCTGCACCGCACCCGAACCGATTAAGACCGTTTCCGAACCGGAAGGCAAACAACTGGATTTCGGCAAATTTATTGACCGGGTCATTGTGGCAGAAAAAACGCCTTCCAGCGTCGTTTATGAATATCAGGACGTCCGCGTAGACGAGGTTTCCCTGCTGGCGGCCATGTATTGTCAGGATCACGGCAACCGCAACGCTTATCTTGAAAAAATAAATCTTTATAAAAACAACCGGCGCCGCGCCTCGTTTTACTGCAGCAGCCGCTAGTTTCAATCTTGCAATAAAGTTCCAAGCTTCCTATATATTTTTATAAAGCATAGTTTTTACAGAGTTAGGGAAAAATGGATAAAAATTTATATCATGTCTTGGGTATTTCCAAAGATGCGACCGAAGCGGAAATAAAATCCGCCTATCGGAAGCTGGCTCGCAAGTATCATCCCGACGTTAACAAAGACAACAAGGAAGCGGCGGACAAATTCAAGGAAATTTCATGTGCCTATGACATTCTCGGCAACAAAGAGAAACGTCAGAAATATGATAACAACGAAATTGACTGCGACGGCAAGCCGACCGGTTTTGGTGCCGGAGGCTTTGGCGGCGGCACTTATGGCGGCTATCAGGGCGAAAGCCCGTTCGGTGCCGGCGGTTTTCAAGGAGGCGGAGGCAACTTTGATTTTTCCTCCATCTTCGGCGATGACATTTTCTCACAGTTTACCGGCGGGGGACGAGGTTTTGGCGGGGCATCCCGGCGGCCGCGAAAAGGCGATGATCTGGCCTATACCATGCGTCTGGATTTTCTTTCGGCCGTGCAGGGAACCGAAAAAGCAGTCATGCTGCAGGGAAAATCGATTAACGTCAAAATTCCGGCAGGAACAACCGACGGGCAGACGCTGCGCCTGAAAGGACTTGGGCAGCCGGGGCCGAATAACGGCCCGAACGGCGACGTTTTGATTACGGTTCATGTCGAACCGCATCCTTATTTTACGGCTGACGGCCTTAACATTAATCTGGAACTGCCCATCAGCATTAAAGAAGCCGTTCTGGGCGGCAAGGTTACGGTTCCGACGATTTCGGGAAAGGTTATGGTTTCTGTCCCGCCGTATGCTTCAAGCGGCGAAAAACTGCGGCTGAAGGGAAAAGGTATAAAAAATAAAAACGGCCAGGGCGACGAGATCATTACACTTAAAATCGTAGCGCCGCAAAAAGCCGATCCAGACCTTGAAAAGGCTCTTGCCGCTTTGAAAGAGGAACCGATAAGGAACTTTTGATGCTTCTTGACGTGCTGAAAGACTTTGAATGGCTCAACGAACCCCGGAAACTGGCGTACAGCGACGCCGGAATGGCCATCAGCACCGAAGCCCAGACGGATTTTTGGCAAAGCGTTCAGCATCAGGTCCGCAAAGACAACGGGCATTTCTTTTTTACGCCACGGGACGGAAACTTCACTTTAACGCTGCAATGGCAGTTTGGAGATTATTCTGGATTTCGGCAATGCGGTTTGATGCTGCGTCTGGACGAACGTAATTGGATTAAAATGGGGCTGATGGCCGCCGAGGCCGGAAAACCGCAAATCGGAACCGTTGTTACCCATCGCGGCAATTCCGACTGGGCCGTTCACGACCTCCCGGAAAGCGGAAACGTTTTATGGTTTCGGGTCCGACGCCTGAAAGGAGACTATATATTTTTTGTTTCCGTCGACGGTGAAAAATTCCGTCAGCTGCGGCTGGTGACTTTTCACAGCGAAAGTCCGGTCATCCAGGCTGGCGCTTATGCCTGCAGCCCACAGGAACAACCTTTCGACTGTACGTTAAAAACCCTTGACTTCTGCTCCGACTGACCGTTGTGACCGACAATAATCATATCAGGCAATCTTATCCGCTTCCGCTTTTAAGGCAACGCCATATTGTTTAAATTTTGGCAGGCCTTTTATCTGCGCCGCATAATCCGCATCAATATCCGCATAGCGCTTCATGCTGCCGTCTTTTTGCAAAACTAACGGATTGACAATCCGGTTTTTGCAGTAAAGCGTTTCCAGGCAGGAGGCGGATGAATTGCAAAAGTCGGAAACCGGACGCTGCAATAAGCGGTAAAGCCGCAACAGCTCGGCATCATAGGACAAATGCCGTTCTATCTTTCCAATCACAAAAGCATCGCCGCAATTATAGAAATCGGCGAACTCGACGTATCCCTGCGCCAAAGCCCGGCGGAACATTGCTGAGGAAACGGAGAACATTACTGCGGTTGACAGTCCGGACCAGCCGATTTCATTCAGTTTACAAAAAGTATGCGCATAGAGACCGGCAGCTTTGAGATCGGCAAAAACAAAAGAGCCGTTACAGACAGCCAAGCCATTCCATATTTTTTGCACTTCATCAAAGCTTAGATAATGATAATCGTAATATCCTTGGCGGACGGCATAGTCCAAGCGGTCAGCACAAATATCGGGCAATTCGTTTTCCTTCAGGGGAAAGTTGCGGTCATCCAAAATGTCGTCCGGGTTAAATCCATGCCGCTCAAGAATTGTTTTTAGTCCGGAAGCACGGACAAAACCGTCATGAATCTTATCTTGTCCGTCATGTGTCTTTTCGCCTTCTGCATCTTTTCTTATATAGTCTATGGTATGTGAAAAAGCGGAATGGGAAACATCATGTATCAGTCCGGCAATTTGTTCGGGCAACGGCGCTCCGAATTTGCGCAGCAAAAGCAAAACGCCAATGCTGTGATTGTAACGGTTGTATTCGGGATTGCCGAATTCCGGACAGCCGGGATAATAGCCGGCCATGGAAATTCCTTTGAGCCTCTGCAATTCCGGAGCGTTCAACAATTCCTTCAAAACCGGTTCGGTAATTTCAAAATGGCCGTATATTTCATCTTCCAGCCACATTTTTATTCTCTCCAATCAAACAAAATCTTAACAGCCGTTTTATACCAAGTCAAATGCTTTCTCGATTTTGCTTGCCATCAAGAACATTGTTCGCTATGGTGGGGAAGAAATTCAGTTTTTAACGTTTAAATTATTTGACATGATGGATTTTTATGTATTCAGACACGGACAGACCGACAACAATCACAAAAGAATCTGGCAGGGCTGCCAAATCAATATTGATTTGAACCTGACCGGAATCGGACAGGCGCAGCAACTGGCACGACAGCTTAAGGAAAAAAAACTCAAAGCCGTTGTCAGCAGCCCGCTGATCCGGGCGCGGCATACCGGAAAAATCGTTGCCGAAGCCTGCGGGATTCCGCTTTTAATCCGGGAAAATCTCCATGAAGCGCATTACGGTTTGGCGGAAGGTTTGACTTTTGATGAAGTCCAGAACCGGTGGCCGGCGGTTTTTGAAAAATGGATACGTCCGGATCGGGAAAATTTTGGTATCCGTTTTGAGGGAGGAGAAAGTCAACAAGAAGTTCTAAACCGTATTTTTGTGGTTTTTGACGATTTGGCTCGCAACCGGCAATATGATTGCGTCGGAATTTCCATACACGGCGGAACAATCGCTTTGTTGTTGGCTTATTTGGGCGTGAGCTGTCCGCGAATCGAAAACGGAGGGTTTATTCATATTTGCCGTTTCGATGACGGAAAATATGCATTGCTCTGACCCGGCAAGAAAATACCTCCCCAAAGGGAGGTATTTTTGTATGCTTCAAAAACAGGCTCCGAAGATTATTTATATGACAAATCAATCACGGGAGACAAAAAATGATTACAGAAGAACTCAAAAATGTAAAAATCAAAGATTATTCCGGACAATACTACCAGGATACCGACGAAAAAGATTTTGAAATCAGAACCATCCGCGAAGAGCGGCTGATTGACCCGGCGCCCGGTCTGGACGACGAAATCGAATTTGCCGAATCGATGTATAATTACGGAGAAGCGGACAATCTGCCGGACAGCGACAAAGCCATGGAATGCGAACCGCATCGGCATTGCGTTCATAAAGGCAAATGAAAAAAATTTCGGCCGGGAGACATCTTGAAAAAAAATGGCGTCAGCGACAGGACTCGAACCTGCTACCTACGGTTTAGGAAACCGTCGCTCTATCCTGGTGAGCTACGCTGACAACCTGAAGCCTTTATAAATAAATCTTGCAAACATTTCAATAAAAAACTATTGCAAAACGAATTTGTTTACGATATAAGCATGTTCATGATTTGGATAGATGGCCGAGTGGTCGAAGGCGCACGATTGGAAATCGTGTGTACCCCCAAAGGGTACCGAGGGTTCGAATCCCTCTCTATCCGCCATTATCAGTAAGCCCCGCCTTGTGCGGGGTTTACTGATAATGATGAGGGGAGTTGGATTTGAACCCTAGGGAAGAGGGTTCGACTACCAGCGAAAGGCGGGCGGGAGAACGCCGGTGAGCGGAGTGAATGAGCGCCTGTGCAACTCAAGCGCAGCGCAGAGTAATCCCTCTCTATCCGCCATTTTGATTAAAAAGACACCAGATTGTGATGTCTTTTTTCAGAGAAGACCAAGTCAGCGTTATCTTAAGCTTTTATCTAATTGGTTGTTTTGCTCCAATGTTCAATCGCCTGGCTCGCGGCCTAGATTGTTTATTTTCTCGCCGGTCTGATTTTATCAGCCTAAAACATTCACTTTTCTTCCGCAACAGCGGACGGTTCTTCTTTTTCGGACGCGTGATGCTTGTAACCGTTCAGATTTTCGAGAAACTGGCTTTCAATTTTCATATACTGGCTCAAAAGCCACCGCGACTGAGACAGCAGAAAAATTGACAATACGGCCAGCAGCAAAGTTACCCTGGTGTCTTCCGTTAAAAACTGATGGACAACCGTCACAATAAAAAAAGCAACCAAAATCAGCCGGAAACTAGTCAGGACAATCAGCGGCAAACGGTTAATTCTTCTGGCTTTCCAGAGTTTATAATACAAGGCGGCAATTCTATTGTTGGAGATAAAAAAGTCTTTTTCGTTTTCGACTTCTTCCATCACCGAACAAAAACTGATTTTTTCTTCAAGTTTTTTGATAACTGATTTTTTGACGTCTTCCCGATTTTTGGCCGGAACAATCCGGCAGAAGAAAGACGCTATCTTTCCTTTGACGAAACTGGGCAGAATCGTTTCCCAGCCGATTAACGCCTTCAAAAAAGGAGCCATCAGCAAAAGGGTTCCGAGAGTCATAATCAGCTTTCCGGGCAAACCGGGCAACAGGCGCATGACCCATGGCTGCAGAAAATAAACCGACAACCCCAGAACCGTATACAAAATCATGGCAAAAAGGCTTAAGCGCAAAAAATAACTCTTAAACAACAACTTCCAGCGCTGCTCCTCAATTTTGCTCTCCGGCGCGGCTTTACGGCTTTGTTCCACATAGCGATTCCAGGAATCGGGAAAAACCTTTTCCAACATACGATACACCGGAGCCGAAGAGCGAATCATCATCGGCGTCAGAAAAGTTGTGATTACCGAAACCGCCACAATAATCGGGTAGACCTTGGCGTCAATAACCCCCAAACCTAATCCCAGGCTGGCAATAATGAAAGCAAATTCGCCAACCTGGGCCAGCGAGAATCCGCCCTGAACCGAAGTTTTCAGCCCCTGCCCCGAAATGATGAAACCAAAGCAGGAAAAAAATACTTTTCCGGAAATAACAACCAAAGTGATCAGAAAAATCGGCCAAGCATATTTGACAAACATGGAAGGGTCAACCATCATTCCCACCGAAACAAAAAACACGGCGCCAAAAAAATCCTTTAACGGTTTAATTGTTGTTTCAATACGATGGATTAAACCGGTTTCCGCCAGAATCGAACCCATCAGGAAAGCCCCCAAAGCCGCAGAAAAACCGGAAGACGTGGCTAACAAAACCATTCCAAAACACATGCCGATAACAATAACGAGCAGCATTTCATCATTAATCAGCGGTTCGACCTTTTTTAAGAAAGTCGGAACCATATAAATTCCGATAATAAAACACAATACCAGAAAAAAAACCAACTTAGCGGTACTGACAGCCAGCTCCGTACCGTTTATCGTGCTTCCGAGGGCGATTGTCGGCAACAAAACCAGCATCAAAATTCCGACAATATCTTCAACAACCAAAACGCCAAAAACCAAATCCGTAAATTTTTGCCGCTTAACATTCAGGTCATCAAAAGCTTTGATGATAATGGTGGTTGAAGACATTGAAATCATGCTGCCGAGAAAGAAGCTGTCCATGACTGTCCAGCCCAGAAGCAGCCCGACGTTATATCCCAGAAAGAGCATAAACAAAATGTTAATCATGGCGGTTATCATGGCAGCTTTGCCGACATTGAGCATTTTTTTGAAACTGAATTCCAATCCCAGCCCAAACAACAAAAAAATAACTCCGATTTCCGCCCACATGCCGAGATTTTCATTATCCGTCACGGTCGGGACAAAATTAAAATACGGACCGGCCAGAATTCCTGCCAGCAGATATCCTAAAACCATCGGCTGTTTCAGTTTTTTGAAAATCAGCGTCGTGATTCCGGCATAAATGGTTATTAGTGTCAAATCGACAATGAGGGCATGAACAGAATGCATAATGAAATATACCTCGGGGCAGAAATTTGTTTATTTGACAGTATCAATAAAATATTAAAAAAAATATAAATTCAACGATATGACATAAAAAAAGCCCCGGGAATCCCGGAGGCTTTTTTTTGAAACAGCCGAATTTATTTTACAAAAATCTGCACTTCGGAAGAAGCAACCTCATCGCTGCTGCGTGCCGAAAGGCTGATGCGATCGGCACCGACACCCATTTCCACCATTTCCTTAAAAATGGTACCGGCATGATTTTGAGCATTTTTCTTGCTCAACTGGCTGCCGCCAACCGGCGATACGGCCACAACATTAAACCGAACCGAAGGTTTTGCCGACTGGGCTTGGCGAACAGCCTGACGCAGTCCATCATGGTAGTTTACGTTGCTTTTGTTAAATTTCGCCGTAAACAGCGGTTTTCCGGAAGCAACTGCGGACGAAACCGGGGCATAGGCGGAAGAACGGACATTGCTGACAGCAGAGAAAGGAACATTATTAACACCGTAACTGCCGACTTTGATCGCTTCGCTCAAATCCACAATATTGTTTTTGGCGCTTTCAATATACTGGCGCTGGCGGCTGATATCGCTGTTGACCTCGTTCAACAGGCTGTTGATCAGAATAGAAGTCTGATTGGTCTCATTTTCCAAAATCCGCAACTGGCGATGATCTTCATCAACGGCTCCAGAGACGCTGTAGGCCGCCCGGATTGAATCCAGCAGATATGTCGTCATTGCAGAATCGGACGTTACCTTTGAAGACAAACGCTCCAGAGCAATGGTATTGGCATTCATGGTCTGAATGTTATTTTGGGCACTTTGCAAAAGCGTAAACATCTGGGGGTTTCCGGGGGTGGTTCCGACTTGGAGCTTGGCCTCAATGGTGCCAATGGTTTTGTGATACTGCATAGCATTATTGATGACGGAAGTCCGAACCTTTTGCAATTCTTCATTATAAGCGCGGATTGACTTTTGCAGCTGGTTTAGTTCGTTACGGAAGCCGACAACCTTTTGCCCGACAAAAGTTCCGGTATTGCTGCCTTCGGAAACTTCGACCGGTTCAAAATTTGTCGATCCAAGTTCCGGAAGCGCGGCTCCGGTGGCTTTGAAATCTCCACTTGCGGCCATTTCCTCCTGAGAATCCGAGCCGAGCAAAGAAGGGAACAAAGCGTCCGACGTAAAGCTGCAGCCGCTCATTATCATTGCGGAGATGGCGGTTAAGGATAATCTGATTGCTGTTTTTTTCATTATACTGATTTACCTTTATAAAAAACCCGATGTTGCGTTTTGCCGATTATTGGACTTCAGCTTTTTCTTTTGTAATGTTTTTTTTACAAAAAAACAAGTGGTAAATTCAATCCGGCCTTAAATATCTTATTTGTTTTTTCAATGTTTAGCGGAAATAGTTTAAAATTCTTTTAAATTATTAAAAATTTTGCTTGCAAAAAAAAATTAAAAGGGTTATTAAAGCATCTGTGTTACGGAATATTATGCGCCCGTAGCTCAATTGGATAGAGCATCTGACTACGGATCAGAAGGTTGTGAGTTCGAATCCCGCCGGGCGCGCCATAAAAAAAGCCTCCAAACGGAGGCTTTTTTTATGGCCGAAATATCTGCATTCGGGCTTGAAATGCCGTTTACGCTTGATTTCTCAAAATTTATGGGATAAGTATGCAATAAAAATTTGCTTTTTTGTAAATTGCGATATTGATTTATTGTAGAAAAAAAGTTAGTTTAAACTGAAATCGTGATAATGAATAATAAAAAACAGAGGTAATTGAAGTGACTAAATCTGAATTAATTGAGAAAATTGCTGCTAAAAATCCGCATCTGATGCTTAAGGACGTTGAAAGAATTGTTGCCGTTGTCTTTGACAGCATTATTTCAGCTCTGGCCAAAGGCGAAAGAGTCGAATTCAGAGGTTTTGGGGCTTTCTCTGTCCGCAACCGCAGTTCCCGCATTGCCAAAAATCCGAGAACCGGCGAACGCGTCGAAGTGGAAGAAAGAAGAATCCCGCATTTCAAAATCGGAAAGCAGTTGTTTGAACTTCTGAACAAAAAAAATTAAACATATCTGCCGAAAGGATGTAAAAGATGCCTTTGCTCAAAACGCTTATCGGTCTGCCGGTGCTGGTTGTTGTTCTTGTATTTGCTTTTGTAAATAATGATTTGGCGACTTTCAGCCTGTGGCCGTTTGCGTTTGAGGTTACGGTTTCGCTCAGCGTGGCCATTGTCTTTTTCATCGCTTTCGGCTTTTTTCTCGGAAACCTGTTTTCCTGGATGTCTTATGCCCCGGTTCGCAAGGCTTTGCGCCAGCATAAGAAACAATGCAAAAAACTGAACAAAGAACAGCAAAAGTTGGTTCGGGAGATGGAAGGCCTGCATGAAGATTTGGAAAATATCAAAGCCAAAGAGGCTCAGGCGCCAAAACCAACCTTTGGAGAAAAAATGAAAAACTGGTTTAAACCGTCTAAAGCCGCTCCGGCAGACAAAGATTAACCAATCTTTCTCCCGTTTGTTTTAACAGAAATGGTTTAAAATTATGAATTGGCTTACAGATTTCGTTCGACCGAAAGTAAAAAAAACAACGACCAAAGAAATTGCCGACAACCTTTGGACCAAGTGCCCTAATTGCGGGCAGATGCTGTTTTCCAAAGAGTTGAAAAAAAGCAGCTATGTTTGTACCAAATGCGGGCATCATTTGCGTTTGTATATTGACAAGCGCTTAAAAATGCTTTTTGACAATGGCGAATATAATGAGGTCACTCTGCCCAGAACCAAAGAAGATCCGCTTAATTTTAAGGATTCAAAAAAATATACCGACCGCCTGAAGGCTTATCGCAAAGCAACCGGAAACGAAGATGCAATCAAGGTTGCCCAAGGCGAAATCGGTGGCATTAACTGCGTTGTTGCGGCAATGGATTTTTCTTTTATGGGCGGTTCAATGGGAACCGCGGTCGGCGAAGGTATCGTCAAAGCCGCAGAAATCGCTATGAAGGGGAATTATCCGCTGATTGCGGTTACGGCTTCGGGCGGCGCCAGAATGCAGGAAGGCATTTTGTCCCTGATGCAGATGGCCCGTACGACAGCCGCCATTAATATGGTAAAAGAAAAAGGACTGCCGTTTATCTCAATTCTGACCGACCCGACGACCGGAGGGGTTTCGGCTTCGTTTGCAATGCTCGGCGACGTGCATATTGCCGAAAAAGGCTGCGTTATCGGTTTTGCCGGAGCGCGGGTGATTGAGCAAACCATTCGCGAAAAGCTGCCGGAAGGGTTTCAGCGCGCCGAATACCTTAAGGAACACGGCATGGTCGACATTGTGGTTTCCCGTTCAGAACTCAAAAACGAACTGGTCAAAGTCATCAGCATTTTAACCCATACCAAGCCGCGAATTAATACGTTGGCTATTGAACAGAAATAAAAAAAACCTCCTTCGGGAGGCTTTTTTTTGCAAAAACAATATTCCGTTGAAAAGACCTGCCGGTTTTCTCTGGAAAAAGCATTAACCAATAATAAATAAAAACATGATATTTTAAGGAAATGTAAGAAATCTTCAGGAATGGCAATGCTGACGTTAAAACATCTACCGATTAATTCTTTTAATGAAAATATTGCATATCTTCACAAAGATTGCGTTGCCTACAAACTGGAAGACATCAAATTTATGACCAAGGTAGAAATTCACGGCGGAGCAAAGCCGATATACGCCTTTTTAAATATCGTCGATGATGAAAATCTGGTCAGCCCCGAACAACTGGCGCTAAATACGGAAGCTTTCAGCCTTCTTAACCTGCCTGAAGGCTCCAACATTACCCTGGCCCTGACACCCCCGCCGCCCAGCATCAGTTCTATCAAACGCAAAATTGCCGGTAATATTCTCAGTCCGGCGGAATATGGCGGAATTATCGCCGATATTGCCAACCGCCGCTATTCCAACATGGATATTGCCTCTTTTCTGGTGGCTTCTGGTTCTTTTATGACGCCGCCGGAAGTGCTGGCGCTGACGGAAGCGTTGGTCGGAAACCAGGTTATTAACTGGGACAACGAAGGAATTGTGGTCGATCATCATTGCCTGGGCGGCATTCCCGGCAACAAAACCGATATTATCATTACCGCGATTGTAGCGGCTTACGGCCTGCCTATTCCCAAAACGGCTTCCCGGTCGCTGAGTTCCTGCGCGGGGGTGGCCGACACCATGAGCGTTTTGGCCAATGTCGATTTGGACGAGACGTTGCTCAAAAAGCTTATCCGCGAAAACCGCGGCGCTCTGGTTTGCCACAGCGGGCTGCAAATTGCCATGGCCAACCGGTTGATTTCTTCGGTAGAACGGCAAATCGGCATTACCCAGCAGCAGCATTTGGTTGCTTCTATCCTGGCAATTAAAATTGCCATGGGGATTACGCATTTGGTAATTGATATTCCCGTCGGCCCCAATTCGCGCATTAAAAGCACACAAGACGCCATGCGGTTGCGCAAGCTGATTGAATATGTCGGCGACCAGATGGGGATTGAGGTCGATGCGGTCATTACCGACGGCAGTGAGCCGATTGGCAACGGCATCGGAGCAGTTTTGGAAGCCCGCGACGTGATGAAAGTCTTGCGCAACAAAGATGACGCTCCGCAGGATTTGCGCGAAAAGTCGTTGTTCCTGGCCGGAAGGATTATTGATTTTGACCCCAAGCTGCGCGGCGGGCAAGGGTATTTTGTGGCAAAAGAAATTCTAAATTCCGGACGGGCGCTTGAAAGCATGAATCGGATTATTCACGCCCAGGGCAAGGCGCCGCAGCCGACGCTCGGACATCTGACCCGCGACATTGTTGCCGCAGAAAGCGGATATGTAGAGAGTATAGACAACACCAGAATTAACCGTATCGGCGTTTTGGCCGGGGCTTCGCAGAATCCGGGGGCCGGACTGGATTTGCTCAAAAAAGTCGGCGACCGGGTTGAACAAGGCGAAACGCTTTTCCGCATTCATTCCATGAATTCGACGGATTTCGGATATGCCAACAGCGCCGTGGACGGCAACAACGGCTATACGGTTGTTTCCCGCTGACATTCGCAAAATTAAAAAATTTCAAAAAAATTCTTCCAAGGCTTGCATCTAAAATTTGCCCTACCTATATAAGTGTATAGCAATAAACAACGATACACTTTTAGAAAATTGAAGAAGGGTGATAAAATATGAGCAATAAAGTAATTGGTATTGACCTTGGTACGACAAACTCCTGCTTTGCCGTTATGGAAGGCGGAGAAGCCAAGGTTCTGGAAAACACCGAAGGGGCAAGGACAACCCCGTCGATGGTGGCTTTTACGGATAATGAACGCCTGGTCGGATTTCCGGCAAAGCGTCAGGCCGTTACCAATCCGGAAAATACGCTGTTCGCAATCAAGCGTTTAATCGGGCGCCGGTATGATTCTCCGGAAGTAGCCAAGGACAAAAGCCTGGTTCCGTTTAAAATTATTCCGGGCGACAACGGCGATGCCTGGGTAGAAGTCAAGGGGCAAAAATATGCGCCGTCGCAGATTTCAGCGATTGTACTGCAAAAAATTAAAGAATATGCCGAGAGCTATTTGGGCGAAAAAATTGAGAAGGCCGTCATTACCGTTCCGGCTTACTTTAACGACAGCCAGCGTCAGGCAACCAAGGACGCAGGCAAAATTGCCGGACTTGACGTTTTGCGTATCATTAACGAACCGACGGCTGCGGCTTTGGCTTACGGCATGGACAAGAAAACGTCCGGGACGATTGCCGTTTATGACCTGGGCGGCGGTACGTTTGATATCTCGATTTTGGAAATCGGCGACGGCGTTTTTGAAGTTAAGTCTACAAACGGGGATACGTTCCTCGGCGGTGAAGACTTTGACCAGAGAATTGTCAACTACTTAGCTGAAGAATTTAAAAAAGAATCCGGCATTGATCTGAAAAATGACCGTTTGGCTTTGCAGCGCCTGAAAGAAGCTGCCGAAAAGGCCAAGATTGAATTGTCTTCGACCACCCAGACCGAGGTCAACCTGCCGTTCATTACGGCTGACGCGACCGGTCCGAAACACCTGAACATCAAACTGACCCGCGCCAAACTCGAATCTTTGGTCGAAGATTTGATTGACCGCACGATTGAACCCTGCAAGAAAGCTTTGGCCGATGCCGGCCTGAAGGCCGCGGACATCAGCGAGGTCATTTTGGTCGGCGGCATGACCCGTATGCCGAAAGTTCAGGAAAAAGTTAAAGAAATCTTTGGCAAAGAACCGCATAAAGGCGTTAACCCCGATGAAGTCGTTGCCGTCGGTGCGGCTATTCAGGGCGGCGTTTTGATGGGCGACGTTAAAGACGTTTTGCTGCTAGACGTTACCCCGCTGTCTTTGGGTATTGAGACCCTGGGCGGCGTATTCACCCGGTTAATTGATCGCAACACGACAATTCCGACCCGCAAATCGCAAGTTTTCTCAACGGCCGATGACGGTCAGACTGCCGTTACCATCCGCGTTTTCCAGGGCGAGCGCGAAATGGCTGCCGACAACAAGCTGCTCGGGCAGTTTGATTTGGTTGGTATTCCGCCGGCACCGCGCGGCATGCCGCAGATTGAGGTTACTTTTGATATTGACGCCAACGGTATTGTAAACGTATCGGCCAAAGACAAGGCAACCAACAAAGAACAGGCCATTCGGATTCAGGCTTCCGGCGGTTTGTCTGACGCCGACATTGAAAAAATGGTTAAAGACGCCGAAGCCAACGCCGAAGCCGACAAGAAGAAAAAAGAGTTGGTCGAGGTTCGCAATCAGGCCGAAGCCCTGATTCACACCACCGAAAAGACCCTGAAGGAAAACGGCGATAAGATCAGCGCCGCCGACAAAGGGCAGATTGAAGAAGCCATCAAGACTTTGAAATCGGCGATGGAAGCAGATGATGCCGCCAACATCAAAGAGCGCACCGAAGCTTTGATGCAGGCTTCTCTCAAACTCGGCGAGGCAATGTATAAACAGCAGGCCGAGGCCGCGCAAGCTGCCAATGCCGCCGGTCCGGAAGCTGCCGCCAGCGAGCAGCCGAAAGACGACAAGGTGGTTGATGCTGACTTTGAAGAAGTCAAATAACAATCTTGTTTGAAAATTCAAAAACCCCGGAAATAATTTGTTTCCGGGGTTTTTTGCGGAGGCATGTACCACTTAAAGCTGTTAATACATTTTTTTATACTTGAAAATTGTTTTTCATTTTGGTGTAAAATTAACTGTCACGAGGGACAAGTATGTTAAAAACCTGAAGATATTTTCTTCAGGTTTTTTTGTTTTTAAATTTTAATCAAATGAAAGGATAAAAAAATGTCTAATTTAATACAATATATTATTCAAGATGACCCCGAAGACGAAGAAAAAAGACATTATCAAGAAGAAAAAGACGAGTGGGATAGGGATAATGAATCTTCTGCGGACAAAGCGAAAAAAAGCTATAATTTTAGCAGCAATAATTTGTTGGAGAATCGGGAAAGCCTTATTAATAAAAGCTCATCAAATTCGTTATCAGCTTCTGAGAATAAACCGCAAACAAGCAATCGTCAACCGACATCAAATTTGGCTTCAAATCCCGGTGAGACAAACACCTCTTTTTTACCTAAATATCAAAAGCTGATAGATCAACACTATGATGACGCTTATAAAAGTGAGGGAAATCCCAATTATGTTTATCTTGACCCTAAATATATAAAAACTATTGGAAGGGGTGAAAATATTAATACTTTTGAAACTTTCGACAAAATAAATTTTAGAAGTAAGAAAAGCGGCAATATTGCAACCAAACAAGAAAAAATAGATAATTTTAATAAGCTAGAAAATTGGACTAAAGCAAATAAAAAAAATGCCACAGATACACATAATTATAAGGCGAGCTACTTTAGGGATTTAAGTGATTTATACATAGATTCAAAAGAAGAAAAACGTTTGCACACAGAACATGTATTAAAAGATATTCCGGTTATAAAAAATATAATAAAAAATTATGATGAATTAAATCATGAAAAACAGTTAGCAATTTTAGATATGGTATACAATCTTGGCGCTACAAAATTTGATAATCAATTCAAAAAATTCATAAATGCCGTAAATTCTAATTCCGTAGATGGAATGCTCGCGGAATATCATAGGAAAGGAATCTCTGAAGAGAGAAATAGATGGACTGCTGATTTATTAAAAAAATAATTTTAACAGAATAGGCTGGGGTAAAATACAGCCTATTCTATACCATAAATTTCACCACTTCTTCTTAAATTATTTTGTTCATATTCAATCAGTTCCACTAACCAGCGGTAGTTTGCACAATATATGTTTTCGACACATTCGGAAATTTGAAACTTATTGATACTGGTTTGCGTTTTATGGGTAACCGGATTATCAAAACGACATTTTAAAACAATATAATCTTGTTTATTTTCCTGCAAAAAACATTTTTGTATTGTCCAACCGTCTGCGTGAGTATCCCCTTTTTTATATAAAATCGAATTTGAAAACTTTAAACTTTTTGGGGTTAGATATGTTTCTCTGGCTATTGAAGAAATGGGAATTAGCGGTTTATAAAAAAGCAGATTCACAAATTTTTCTTCTTGGTTTGGTGCAAACAAGTAGCAGCCGCCGCTCATCAGAACAATTCCCACAAACAATAACAAAAATTTTTTCATTCCCAAGCTCCAGACAATGAGATTATCATCAGTTTAGGCACAAAAACTGAAAAATTAATTAAAGAGCCCTATTTTGCAGGGATTAAGCATAAAAACTTGACTTTGCCAACGCAAAACCCTAAATACTAATTAACTTGCAAGAAAATAACAGAGCTGAAGAATTATGACCACCGAAAAAGACTATTACGAGCTATTGGAAGTCAGCCGAGACTGTAGCGGCGACGAACTGAAAAAATCATACCGGCGGCTGGCAATGAAATATCACCCCGACCGCAACCCCGGCAACAAAGAGGCAGAACTTCACTTCAAAGAAATTAATGAGGCTTATGAGGTTTTGAAAGACGAGCAAAAACGGGCAGCTTATGACCGGTATGGGCACGATGCATTCAAAAACGGCGGCATGGGAGGCGGAAATCCGTTTGGCGGATTTGAGTTCAATTTTGGCGCCGGCGGTTTCTCGGATATTTTCGAGAATATATTTTCCGATTTTATGGGCGGCGGGCGAGGCCAGCAGCGTTCTTATGCGCAAGCCGGGGCGGATTTGCGTTACAATATGGAAATCACGCTGGAAGAGGCGTTTTTCGGGGTAGAAAAAGAGATTAAAATTCCCTCGACCAAAGTTTGCGAAGCCTGTCACGGACATGGAACGGCCGACGGCAAAGAACCGGAAATTTGCCCGGATTGCCATGGCAGCGGTAAAATCCGCCAACAGCAGGGCGGTTTCTTTATTGTCGAAACGACTTGTCCCAAATGCCGCGGCAAAGGGCGGATTATTAAAGAAGCCTGTAAAGAGTGCAAAGGCGCCGGGGTCATCGGCGAAGAAAAAACCATCAAAGTCAAAATACCGGCCGGAATTGAGGATAATACCCGGATGCGTATCGGCGGCGGCGGCGAGGCCGGCCTGCACGGCGGCCCGAACGGCGACTTGTATGTTTTTATCAGCGTCAGGCAGCATAAGCTTTACAGCCGCGAAGGTGCCAATTTATATGTCCAGATTCCGGTTTCGATGACTTGCGCAGCTCTCGGCGGCAAGCTCGAAATTCCGGCGGTCGACGGAGAAAAAATTGAGCTTTCGATACCGGCGGGTGCGCAAAACGATCAGCAAATCCGCCTTAAAAATCAGGGAATGACCGTGATGCGCTCCAAAAACCGCGGCGATTTGTTTGTCCGGCTGCGGGTCGAAACGCCGGTTAACCTGACTGCCCGGCAGAAAGAGCTGCTGGAGGAATTTCGCAGCATCAGCAAAGACGACAGCTGCCAACCGGAAAGCAAAGGCTTTTTGGACAAGATAAAGGATTTGTTCAAATCCGTGGCTTGAGGAGATAAAAGAACGGCAGCGGCAAATCCAAAGCTGCTGTTTTTTTTAATCATTTTCCATTTTCAAAAAGCCGGAAGACTGCAAATCATAAAAACTGCTGTAAATACCTTTCTTGCGCAACAAAACGGCATGGCTGCCCTGCTCTGTGATTTTGCCGTGTTCCATCACCACCAGCTTGTTCATTTCCTTCAGCGTTGAGAGCCGGTGAGCAATGGCAATCACGGTTTTGCCCTGCATCAGGTTGCGCAATGATTCCTGAATATAGCGCTCGCTTTCGCTGTCGAGCGCCGAGGTCGCTTCGTCCAAGATCAGAATCGGAGCATTTTTCAGAATTGCCCGGGCGATGGCTATTCGCTGCCGCTCGCCGCCGGAAAGCATTACCCCCCTTTCTCCGACCTTGCTGTCGTAACCTTTGGGCAGCGCCTTAATAAAATCATGGCAATAGGCTTTGCGGGCGGCTTCATAGACCTCTTCGTCCGAAGCTTTGAGGTTGCCGTAGCGGATATTTTCCATAATCGTCCGGTTGAACAGGCTGGGGTCTTGCGGAATCAGGGCAATCTGACGGCGGAGAGAATCCTGCGTGACCTTGGCGATATTCTGCCCGTCGATGCATATCTCGCCGGCCTGCAAATCGTAGTAACGGGAAAGAAGTTTGATCAGCGTCGATTTTCCGGAGCCGGAACGCCCGACCAGACCAACTTTTTCCCCACCGCCGATTTGCAGGTTAAAATCCGCAAACAAAGGTTCAGCCCCCTTATAATGGTAATCAATATGCGAAAAACAGATGTCGCCTTTGGTTATTTTCAATTTCGCGGCTCCGGGCATATCGACAACTTCACGCGGGCGGGACAGCAGTTTTAAGCCGTCGCGGATACCGCCGTAAAGTTTGAAAAACTGCATAAACTGCATCGAAAGCATACTGTACAGGCCGCTTAAGGTGACAATCAGGCTTTGAATCAGCACAAACTGACCGACGTTAATTTCTCCGCGATACCAATACCAAATCGGAAGGGCATAAAAAACCGCTTCCATAACCGCGCGGCAGACGCCCTGAGTCAAAAATATCTTGCCGAACTGAACGGTTTCTATCCGGTCGGCTTCGGCAGCCTTGCGCATTTCGCGAAAATAACGGCTTTTTTCGGAAGTAAAATTGCTGAAATTTTTGACCAGCGAGGCATTGGTGATACTGTCAACCAATCCGCCGTTGGCTTCGGACATCAGCCGCGAACGGGTTTCGGAATAAGGGGCAAGTTTTTTGCTCAAGGCATAAATCAGGGCAATCAACAGGCAATTCAATATCAGCATCAGCAGCCCCAGTTCCCAGTTGATGTTCCAGATAAAGGCAAAACTGATAACCAGCGCAACCAGCGGCGAGACAAACCCCCAGAGCAGATTGTAATAAATATAGTAGCTGTTATCGATAATGGTCTTGATTTTGGAGGAAATATTCCCGGCCATTTCTTCGGCAAAAAACGCGGTAGAGTGTTTATGCGCATAATTGAACAGGTCTTTGGCAACATAGGTATTGTATTTTGGCAGAAAACGGGCTTCAATAAAGATAACCGCATTAAGCAGGACCCCTTTTAAAAACAAGAAGACCGCCGTTAATCCGGCAAAGCCCAAAGCGGCTCGCAAAACCTCGTCATGCGGCTGCGAAGAAGACAACGCCTCAACAATCAAAGAGGCGTAATAAAGCGCAATCCGGACACAGGCTTCGCCGAAAATAACCGACAACAGAACGGCAAAGAACAAAAATTTCAATTTGGAAAGATATTTCCACAAAAACTTAAATACATTATCGGTCATTTTACCCGCCTTTAACACATACCGCGGCAGTATAGCAAAACCGCAAAAGGTTGTAAACGCTTTTATGCCAATATCAGAACAACGCCCCAAATGATTAAGGCAAAACACAACAGTTTTTTCAAAATATGGCGCGGATGCACGCTTTCTTTGAAACGGTCACCGTAAAAGCGATGCAGCAAGACACCAAACAGCAGCACAAAAATCGGCTGGGTTGCGTTAATGCCCTCAATCGCGACCACCGGCAACAGCGACAGGGCAAACATAGACGGAATTTCGCCGGCCTGATAGATGACTTCATTAAGCAAAAAATAACGAAAGTTTTTCCGATAAACCGGAAATGCCCGCACAATATTCCGGCGGCTGTTTTGCAGAAGCAGAAAGGCACAGCTCATCAATGTTGAAAGCACCAGGGTATAAAACACCGCCGTCACCCAGTCCAAATTCTCAATGGCGTATTTGTAGCAAACGGACTGAACTGCCAGCATAACCGATACCATCAACATCAGCCAGAAAGCGGCATTGACTTTAATCCGGCGAGGGCTGTCAATATTCAAGACGACACTGGCGGCAACAATCACCCCAAAACCGAAATACTGCGAAAGGCGGAGCCGTTCATCGACCAAAAACCAGGCCAGAACCGGTATCAGGACATTGGCCAGCGAAAACAGGGCGCTGGCGACCGAAGTGTCAATTTTGCGCAAGGCATGATAGTAGGGAAGAAGATAAAAAGTTTCGGTAGCAGCAATAATCAATAAAAAAGGAAGCAATTCCCAGCTTATCGGCTGCGGCAGGCCAAACAGCAGCAAAAAAGGAATGGCCACGACATTCGTCAGAGAATTATAAAAAATAATCGCGCTGTTGCTTTTGATGAGGTTATTGGCAAAATGAGAATCTAACAGATTGCAGCTGGAATGGAGAATTGGCGCGAGAAAAGCCATTACGACTGCAAACATAGCTTTCTCCCTTCCTTTTCCTATTTGTTTTGCTTATTCTCTTTCTGCATCTGGCGGAGTTTTGTCAGCTTATCGCTGACGACGGCGGTATCGCGGCCGGTTTTGGCCAGGCGGTCATACATTCGCTCAATTTCTTTTTCAAGATACGCACGTTCGATTTCATTAGCCAGGTCGCAACGTTCCGCCGCAGTACCATGGAGACTGAGTTCCGTCATCTCTCTGACCATTTCTTCAATATGCTTTTCGGGAGTGGCATCTTTTTGACGGATAAAATACGGCAATTCATAAATAAGCTGCCGGGTAGCGGCATAAGCCTCGGTCGTGGTATTTCCTTTTTTATAACGGCATTTGAGCAGACGGAACACAATCCCCAGCTCGTAGCTGTTATCAACGACAATAAAAGGGATGGGGTCAGCGAATCCGTTGGCGGCAATACTTTTCAAAAACTCAACCAAGTGGTGAAAATAGCCTTCAACATTGTAGAGAATAAACGGTTTTATCTGCAAAAAACCATCCTGCATGGCAACGCAGTCATAGGCCAGCTCATCCAGAGTTCCGACGCCGCCGGGCGCAAAGACCACAAAATCGGCATCAAGCAGTTTTTGTTTGCGTTCTTCCAGAGTCTGGGCAACGATAACATCTTCAATCTGACTCAGAATTTCATCGGTTTGATAAAGGCTGTAATATTCTTTGGTGGTTATGCCCTGTATCGGTGCGCCGGCGCATTGCTTTTTGTTCCAGCCGTCCAAAACGCCGCGGGCCACCGCTCCCATAATTCCGGAGCTGGAAAGTCCGAAATCGAGCCGGAAATCCATTTTGGCAATTTGGCGTCCCAGATTATAACATTCGTCAACATAAATCTTATCATTCCCGGAACGCGACCCGCCGGCGACGAACACCCGCAGTCCGGCTCCCCGGTTCTCCTGCCGGAAAGAATCGACAAACTGTTCTACGCTCTGGGTACTGCATTTTTCCATTTTATATCTCCGGGATATCGCCTTCTGCCTGCCGCTGATAAAATCCGGCGGCAAATTCCTGCAGTTTGTCTTCGGCCAAAGCCCGGCGGATTCCCTGCATCAGGCGCTGATAGTATCTTATATTGTGCCAGGTTAACAGCATAACTGCTAAAATTTCGTTACACTTTTGCAGATGATGAATATAAGCACGGGAATAGTTTTTGCAAAGGGGACAGTCACATTCTGCCTCCAAAGGCCTTGGATCCTCACGGTGGCGGGCATTGCGGATATTGACCGGGCCGCGGGCCGTAAAGGCCTGGGCCGTCCGGCCGCTGCGGGTCGGCATGACGCAGTCAAACATATCTACCCCGCGCAAAACTGCGCCGACAATATCATCGGGGCGCCCGACCCCCATCAGGTAACGCGGCTTGTCTTCCGGCAGCATGCCGGGGGCATAATCCAAAACCCGAAACATGGTTTCCTGCCCTTCGCCGACCGCAAGGCCGCCGATGGCATAGCCGTCAAAACCGACGGCTTTCAGCTTTTCGGCCGAACGTCCGCGCAAGTCTTCATAGTCGCCGCCCTGCTGGATGCCGAAAATTCCATAACCTTCGCGATCAATAAAAGCATCGCGGCTGCGGCGGGCCCAGCGCATGGACATCTCCATGGATTTTTCGACCTTATCATGCGGCGCCGGCAGTTTGACGCATTCGTCCATACACATAGTAATGTTGGAATCGAGCTTGTGTTGGATTTTGATTGATTCTTCGGGGCTCAGAAAAAACTTTTTGCCGTCAACATGGGAGCTGAAAGTTACACCTTCTTCCGTCAGCTTGCGCAAGCCGGTAAGGCTCATGACCTGGAAACCGCCGGAATCAGTCAAAATCGGCTTATCCCAATTCATAAACCTATGCAGGCCGCCCATTTTTTCGACCAAATCAGCACCGGGGCGGAGCATCAGGTGATAAGTATTGCCCAACAGAATCTGCGCGCCCGTTGCCGCCACGGATTCCGGAAGCATTGCCTTGACCGTACCACAGGTACCGACCGGCATAAAAGCCGGCGTATCAACCGTACCGTGTTTGGTATGCAGTTTGCCAAGACGGGATTTTCCCGATTTTTTTAAGATTTCAAACTTTAAAGCCATTGTCCAAATTCCTTTGCATTTGGCGGTATTCTGCCTTATATCGCACAAATTGGCAAGGAATTTTTAAATTGTTTTGCGGGCTTATTCTTCTTCATCAACCAGGTGGCTGTCCAGGGCATAGCCGGTAGCACGGACGGTGCGGATATAGTCCGGGCCAAACTCGTTTAAGGATTTGCGCAGCCGGCGGATATGAACATCAACCGTGCGGGACTCCACATAGATATTATCTCCCCATACGGTTTTGAGCAGATATTCGCGGGAAAAAACCTTGCCCGGAACTTCCATCAGGGTTTTCAGCAGCCGGAACTCGGTCGGGCCGAGGTGAATATAATTATCGCCGCGGTGAACCTTTTTGGTTTCCATATCCATAACAATATCTTCAAAAGCCAATTCTTTTTCGGTCTGCGGTTCCGGCGCGCGGCGGATATTGGTTTTGACCCGGGCCATCAATTCAGGAATGGAAAAAGGCTTGGTAACATAATCGTCCGCACCCGAGGACAGGCCTTTGACCTTGTCCTCCTCTTCGCCTTTGGCGGTAAGCATGATAATCGGAATATTTTTAATATCCGGCTTGTTGCGAATCAACTTACATATCTCAACGCCGGAAAGCTCCGGAAGCATCCAGTCCAAAAGAATAACCGACGGGCGGGTCTTTTCTACCTGGGGGACGGCTTTGCTGCCGCGGGATTCCCATACGACGTTATAACCTTCTTTTTCAAGATTATATTTGAGAATCAGTGCCAAGGCCTCTTCGTCCTCAATAACCATAACCGTATGTTTCATGTCGTCCTCCCCTGTTGCTTTTCATCGTCTGAAAGCAGAATAAGGATATTGTCTTAATATTACCTTAAAGATTCAATATTCCGGGCATATTCCCCGCCGGCAAAAACTGCGGTTCCGGCTACCAGGATATCGGCTCCGGCAGAAATGCAGCGCGAAGACGTCAACGGGTTGATACCGCCGTCAACTTCAATTTCAACCGGGCGGTCACCAATCATATCCCGTATTTTGGAGATTTTGGCCAGAGAACTTTCAATAAACTTCTGGCCGCCAAAACCGGGATTAACGCTCATAACCAATACCAAATCCAGTTTATCCAGCACATATTCCAAAACATATTCCGGCGTGGCGGGGTTCAGTGAAACGCCCGCTTTCAGGCCATAGGCGCGGATTGTATGCAGGGTCTTGTCCAGATGTGGGCAGGTTTCGGCATGAACGGTAATAATATCCGCCCCGGCCGCAATAAACCACGGAATCATTTCATCGGGATTATTAACCATCAAATGGACATCAAACGGCAGTCTGGTATATGGGCGCAGAGCCTTGACTATTCCGGGACCAAAAGTCAAATTCGGAACAAAATTTCCGTCCATCACGTCCAGATGGATCAGGTCGGCTCCCGATTTATCCAATTTCTCAATTTCGGACTGCAACATTCCAAAATTTGCCGAGAGAATGCTTGGTGCAATTTTTACCATGGCGCGGCTCCTTTCTGTTTTTTCAAATATATACCATTGCCGTGCAAAAATCCATTAAAATTTGCATCTTGTATTTCGGCGATTGATGATTATTTAACTTTAAGAATTGGTTTAACCCCTACTGAATGGAGAAACAAAATGGGTGAAATGGCTCAAAAAATCAGCCAGGTTGATCGCAACGAACTGCTGAACATGCTGAACGTAGCTTTTGCGGAAGAGTGGCTGGCTTATTATCAATACTGGATGGGGGCGCAGGTTGCCAAGGGGCCGATGCGCTACAATGTCATTAAGGAATTTAACGAGCATGCCGAAGAAGAGCTGAAGCACGCGGACTGGCTGGCAGAAAGGATTATCCAACTCGGCGGTACGCCGCTGCTTGATCCCGATGAGTGGAAAAAATACGCCCAATGCAAATACGACGCGCCCGCCGACGATTATACCGTCAAGCTGTTGGAACAAAACCTGATTGCCGAACGCTGCGCTGTTGCCCGCTACCAGAAAATCTGCGAGATGACAATGGGCAAGGATATTCAAACTTTTCATATTTCCCGCAAGATTTTGAGCGAGGAGCTGGAACACGAACAGGAAATCGGCGATTTTATTGATGATATTGACGCTGCCGTCGAACATCATCTGAACGGCGACAAATAGCCGCGCAAACGTTTCCATCTAGGGCAAACCCCGCTCAAGCAGCTGCCTGGCGGGGTTTTTCCTTTTTCAAATTTCCAACATCGGGTTTGGCGTTATTTGAGGCGTTTCAACTTTCCAATCCGGGCGCAGAATCCATATTTTATTTCCGATGTGTTCCTCAATTTCATAAGGGGCAATATCTTCTCCGGAAATAATTTTACGGGCATCGTCTTCCAAGATTGTTTCCAACTGCCGCAGCTGCTTTTCGGTAAGGAGCCGGCGATCCAAAATCAAAGTCAGAATCCGGTCATTAGAAAAACGAACCAGAGCCCAATCAGGCGCAATTCCCAAAACTTCGGCATCTTCGGGAACCGAAACCAGATAAACCTTGCGGTTTGTTTCCCAAGCCAGAATAATGTCATCATCACTCAGAAAGGCGCAATAGGAATCGATAAACTCATTGTTATCAAACTCAAATTTCTTAAGCAGGGTTTCTGACGGATTTTCATTCACAATCAAACACCGGTCATCGTAATCTTGCCGACAACTGCTTAACAACACTCCGATAAAAAACAAAAAAATATAAAACGGTTTCATAAAATAATTAATTAAATTATACAATTTGGCGGTGAGTATAGCATAAATCCTTCAAATGTCAAATTGACAAAAAGCCCCGCATTTTTGCGGGGCTTAGAGCGTCAAAAACCCTTTTTTTCAGATTAAAGCTCACCGTCGGCGTAGCGCTTGGCCATCGACGACATCGGAATAACCTTAATCTTATCGGCATGCCCGGCAGCACCGAAAGCAACATAACGGGCTTCGCAGACTTTTTGCATTTCTTCAATTGCCGGTTTAAGATATTTGCGCGGGTCAAATTCTTTCGGATTTTCTGCAAAGAGCTTGCGGATTGCGCCGGTAATGGCCATACGGCAGTCGGTATCGACATTGACTTTGCGGACACCGGACTTGATGCCGCGGACAATTTCTTCAACCGGAACGCCAAAGGTCTGCGGAATGGCGCCGCCATAGGCATTAATCAAATCCTGCAGTTCCTGGGGAACCGAAGAAGAACCATGCATAACCATGTGCGTATTGGGCAGAACCTTATGAATTTTTTCAATAACGTCAATGGCCAAAATATCACCGGTCGGCTTGCGGGTAAATTTGTAAGCACCGTGAGAAGTTCCGACAGCAACTGCCAAAGCGTCAACATGAGTTTCTTCAACAAATTTTTTGGCTTCGTCAGGATCGGTTACCAAACGTTTCTTGTCAATAACGCCTTCAGCGCCGTGACCGTCTTCTTTATCGCCTTTGCCGGTTTCCAGAGAACCGATAACGCCGAGCTCGCCTTCAACGGAAGCGCCGACAGCGTGGGCACGGGCAACAACTTCTTTGGTGACGCGGGCATTATATTCAAAAGAAGACGGGGTTTTGCCGTCAGCTTCCAGAGAGCCGTCCATCATAACCGAAGAGTAGCCGTTGACAATTGCCGACTGGCAGATGTTGACGGAAGAACCATGGTCCTGATGCAGGCAAATCGGCAGTTCGGGGAACATTTCGATTCCGGCGGCGACCATATGGCGAATCATCGGATCACCGGCAAATTTGCGGGCACCGGTCGACGTTTGCAGAATAACCGGGGCATTGACCTTTTTGGCAGCCTGCAAAACGGCAATAATCTGTTCCATATCGTTGATGTTAAAGGCCGGAACACCATAATTGTTTTCGGCGGCATGGTCAAGAATCTGACGCATTGTAACTAAAGGCATATATTTATCTCCTTAGATGTTTAAGCAATTTGTTAATTGCCAATATAGTGAATTGGCGATTTATTGCAAGTTATTTTTTGTTTCTGTGCGCCATGCAGAATTAGGTTGCAAATTCCCGAAATTTTTGTATAGTGGCGGCAGAAAAATATTATAAATTCCAATTATCATGAATTACAACATTATTTTCATTTTGTCGGCTATTATAACAATTTCCGGCTGTTTGATTTATTCGGAGAGATTGTATGTTCGCGAGTTTAAGCTCAAAGGGGCGTTTTGGCTCTTGATCGGGTTGGCAGATATTGCAGGTATCGGAAAGTTTGCCGAACATCCGTATAGCGTGATGGGAATCTGTTGTGTGTTGCCGATAATTTATCTGGCATACGACATTATCCGCAATTATCGCGTTCCACGCTGCAAAATTCCCTGCTACAACTGGTGCTGCTGGCTTATGGCGGGATTACTTCTGGTAGCTTTTTATTGGAACAGCGGCGGAGATCTGGCCGGTTTTCAATGAACACACTAAAAAGCATTAACCGCTTGAATAAGGGTTAATGCTTTTTTTGCAACAAATAAAAAAGGCTCAATGCTGCAACATTGAACCTTTTTAATTACAAAATGTAAAAATTTTACTTTTGGGCTGACCGAGCGAGTTTTTCCTTTTCATGCGCTTCTGCTAATTTGTGCCGGCGGCGGAGTTCTTCTTCAACAATTTGATAATCTGTTCCTTTGTTATCAACCCCATAGTGCCATTCAATACTGCCTTTAGCACGAAAAGTATTATTCGGTTTAAATTCCTGATAAATCACAACTTCATCACCTTCAACCGCCCACACGGCCGGCTGACCGATCCCACCTTCAAAAGCATTCAGATAACAGATTTTGTTCTTACCGCCTTCTCCCGTTGTATGATCGGGAAAAATCGCAAAAAAGCAGACAAATCCGTTAAACTTCTGTTTCTCTTCACTCTTGAACTTTAAACGTCCGAGACGAACATCCTGAAGCCCAATGTTCAAACCCAAATCGCGGCGAACCGTATCTATAAACTGGCTGGCACGCAAAATTTCTGTTTTGTTCATTTCCTAATAATTTTTAAAATTGTTCATAAAATTGTGTTAATATATGAAAAGAAATATAATTACCCCTTTATGGTTTGTCAATATTTTTTACAAAAAACAAAACGCCTTCCGGAATTGGGAAGGCATTTAAGCGTTTAGGCTTTGTGCAGACATTCTTTGACGGTATCGGAAACCTCATCTGCCGTAATCCCGAAAAACCGGAACAATTCATCGGCCGGACCGGAAGCGCCGAAACTGTCCATTCCGATTACGGCACCGGTGAGCCCGACGTATTTCTCCCAGCCGAATTTGGCCGCCGCTTCTACGGCAATCCGCGGCGCATCGCCAAGAATTTTTTCCTGATAACCGACATCCTGGCGATCAAACAGCTCCATACAGGGCATTGAGACCACCGCAGTTTCAATTCCCTCCTTGCGGAGTTTCTGCTGGGCTTCTACCGCCAAAGACACTTCCGAACCGGTGGCAATCAACGTTGCCTGGCGCTTTTTGCCTTTTTTGACGTCCGAAATAACATAAGCTCCGCGGGCGCTGAGATTTTCCTTTGTCTGGGTACGCAGCATCGGCAATGCCTGGCGCGTCAGAGCCAACAGACTCGGACTGTCTTCATTTTCCAGAGCCAACTGCCAGGCTTCGGCCGTTTCGACCACATCGCAGGGGCGAAACATCAGCACATTCGGCATACTGCGAAAAGACGCCAGCTGTTCAACCGGCTGGTGGGTCGGCCCGTCTTCGCCGACACCGATTGAATCGTGGGTCAAAACATAAATGGCCCGAATGCCCATCAAAGCCCCCAAACGAATTGCCGGGCGCAAGTAATCGGAAAACACAAAGAACGTGCCGCCGTAGGGAATAACGCCGCCATGGAGCGACAAGCCGTTCATAATTGCCCCCATGGCGTGTTCGCGGATACCATAAGCAATATTATTGCCGGCGTAGTTTGCCGCCGTAATATTAACCATACCGTCCACTTTGGTGAGGTTAGAAGCGGCCAAGTCGGCAGATCCGCCAATCAGCTGCGGAACATGCGGCACGATTTTTTCCAGGCACAGCTGCGATGCCTTGCGGGTGGCAATTTTTAACCCGTCTTTAACGGCTTGCTGTTTTAAGGCATTCAATTCTTCATCCCAGCCACGGGGAAGCTCATTATTGATATAATCGAGAAATTCGCGCCCTTTGGCTTTGGCACGCGCTTCCCAATCATAATACCCTTTTTTGTTGCGGCGGCCGGCGTCCCGCCAAGACTGCAGAATCTGCGAGGGAATTTCAAAAGGCTCCGACTGCCAATGCAAATTTTTCCGCATGGCGGCAACCTCTTCGGCACCAAGCGGCGAACCGTGGCATTTGCAGGTACCGGCTTTGTTCGGCGCGCCGAAACCGATTTTGGTCTTGCAGGCAATCAGGGTCGGGCGAGATGATTTGCGCGCTTTGCGAATGGCCCTGTCAATCTCGGAATAATTATGACCGTCAATGGAAATCGTATTCCAGCCGTTGGCTTTAAAGCGGGCAATCTGATTGGTTGAAGAAGCGCTGTCCACCGTTCCGTCAATCGTAATATTGTTATTATCCCAAAAAACAATCAGCTTATTTAACTTCCAATGCCCGGCCAGCGAAATTGCCTCTTCGGAAATGCCTTCCATCAGGCAGCCGTCGCCATTGATGACGTAGGTATAGTGGTCGCAGACATCGCTGCCGAACTTGGCGGCAATAATCCTTTCCGCCAGAGCCATACCGACGGAAGAAGCAATCCCCTGCCCCAGCGGCCCGGTGGTTATGTCAATCCCTTCCAAGTGTCCGTATTCAGGATGCCCGGCGGTTTTTGACCCCAGCTGACGAAAATTTTTGAGATCTTCCAAATTAATATCCTTATATCCCATCAGATAAAACAAAGCATACAGCAGCGTTGACCCATGACCGGCAGAAAGCACGAAACGGTCGCGGTCAAACCAGCGGGGCGCTTTGGGGCAGACTTTGAGGTATTTGGAAAACAAAACGGCGGCAACATCGGCCATTCCCAAAGGCATGCCGGGGTGTCCGGACTTTGACTTCTCAATCATGTCTGCACAGAGAAAGCGTACGGCGTTGGCCATATCGCGCAGGTTCTCATCGTTTTTTTTCAAAAAAGCCATCTTAATGATTCTCCTCAAATCTATATTTTACATCAAAAGTCCGGTTATTATAGTTTCGCTCTTCCGGTGTCAGTTCCAAGCCGAGAAAAATTTCAAACCGTCCGTAATCCCGATTAGGAATCTTTAATTCCAGCGTTTTGCCGGAAAAAGCCATTTCGCGCCGATTGAGCGGAATGGTCACATGGCCGAAATAATGTTTTTTGCCCAGATATTCCGGCGGGCCCTTTACGGTTTCGGTAAAATATTCAAAATCAACGTCGGTTTCATCAAGCTTCTGGCGCAAGCGGCGCACTTCAAACTGCGGCGTAATGACGGCCTTGCGGCGGTTGACCCGTTTGTCAAAATAGCAATAACCGCTAAAGCCGGTAATTTCTATCCGGAAATCGTCTTTATAATTTACTTTTTGGGTAACATAGGCAACATCGCGGGGAATGATCACGGAAGGACAGTTATCCTCCGGCGCCCGGACAGTATTTTCGCTCCAAAAAAGAGAGCAGGAAGCTAAAAGAGACGCACATAGCAACAGGCCGAAGATTCTTTGTTTTTTCATCATCAAATATCCTTTGTATGATATAATAAACGGCTAAGAATTTAAAGTAAATAAGGCAACGAGTTCGCTGTGATTAGAATAGGCAAACTGGTCAACCAGAGTTGTTTCCCGCAGTTCATAGCCGCATGCCAACAGAATTCCGGCATCTTTGACAAAACTGTGCGGGTTGCAGGAAACGGCAATGATTTTCTGCGGCCGGCCAGCCGGCGGCAAAGCGGCAACAGCTTCCATCTGCGCCGCGGCACCGGCGCGCGGCGGATCAAAAACGAGAACATCGAATCCGGAAAGCTCTTTGCCTGCCAAAGGATATTTGAACAGGTTACGCTCCCAAATTTCAATATTGGCAAGCATATTCCGGTTAATCGAATTGCGGAAACCTTCCAGAAGCTCCCGGGACGAATCCACCGCCAAAATTTTATTGCCTTTTAAGGCGGCCAGCGGATATGAAAAGGTTCCGACGCCGCAAAACAAATCGGCAATTTTTCCGCGCGTGCCGCCCAGATATTGCAGAACCAGACCGGTTAAGGCCCGTTCGCCGGCAGAGGATGCCTGCAAAAAGGTTCCGGCCGGGATATACACGCAACTGCCGCCAACGGCAATTTGGGGTTTGGCTTTTTCGATTAACGGTTCCACAGCTCCAAAAGCCTTACGGCGGTGAGAGATGCGGATAACCGAACTGTTGTTTTCGCTCCATTCAAAGACAGCCATTTTATGCTCCAACCCCAATTCGGCATCAAACTCCAAAACCAAATCCAAACCGTTATCCGCAGCACAGACGGCAACATCGCCCTGCCCTATCCGGACCGGCAGATTTTTTTTATGTTTTTTGGAATTTTTGGGAAGCAGCTGCGGAATTTTGCATAATTCGGCTATCAGGCGGCGGATTTCGGGAAGGGCGGCATTAATCTCCGGCACCAGCAGCGGACAAGACGCCAAGTCGACAAGCTCTTCGCTGCGGCGGCGGTTAAACCCCAAAACCAAGTCTCCCCGACGAACCGAAAAGGCAAAGGTTGCCCGCCGACGGACACCGTCGCCGACAAAAACCGGAGGCCCGAAATTCAGGCGGCCAACCGGCAGCGTTTCTAAAATTCGCCGCAGTTCCCGCTGTTTATGTTCCCGGTAATCCGCTTCCGAATATGAGCGAAAGGTACAACCGCCGCAAACGTCTTCCCAAGGACAAGCCATTTTACGCCTACCGCAAATCGTCGTCGTCAACGCCGGGCAAAGCCATGTTGGCGGCATTTTCTTCTATTTGAACGTCATTTTCCTGAATCTGGTTGGAAGGAATCCCGTCCAGCAATGAAATTTCCTGACTGTCTTCCTTGTCAAAAATCGGATGATGGTTCAGAGTTTCGGTTTTGCGTTCTGCGGCACTAATGTCATTAAAATGCTGCAAATCGGACTGACGGAAAATCTCAACCCGGTTACGCCCGGTTTGTTTGGCACGGTACAAGGCTTCGTCGGCGGTTTTAATCAGCGTTTCGACATTGTCGGAAACTTCCGAAGAAGAAAGGCCGATACTGACCGTAAAGCGGACTTCTTCGCCTTCGTCGCTGTAGACCACGATGGCGGCCATACTTTCGCGCAGGCGTTCGGCGACAATTTTGGCCTTGTCGGCATTGACCTTGTCCAGATAAATGACAAATTCCTCACCGCCGTAACGGGCGACAATGTCGTTTTCGCGCAGCGCCTTTTCGGCAGTAGCAGCCAGTTCTATCAAGACCTTATCCCCAACTTTATGGCCGTAAGTATCGTTAACGCGTTTGAAGTGGTCGGCGTCAATCATCAAAACGCTGTAGTCTTCGCGGGCGGTTTTGGCACAGAGAATCCGGTTAAAGACCTCTTCTTCAAAATAACGGCGGTTGTACAGCGAGGTCAGCGGATCGCGGATTGCCTGGTTTTTCAGCAGCATTTCGCGATTTTTGCGGCTGGTGATATCCTGAAAGGCCGCGTACAACGCCACATCATTGTTGTAATCGATAATATTGGCGGAGGCCAGAAGCCAGAAAGGCGTATCCCCGGTCGGGGTTTTGACCAGAATTTCAAAATCCTGAACCTCACGCTCCCGTTCCAAACGTTCGGTCAGCAGACGGCGATTTTCAACATCGACAAAGAAATCGCGCAGCCGGTAGCGTTCGGCTTCCCGCCGAAGAATCCCGAACAATTTGACCGCATTGTTATTGGCCATAATGATTTTGTCATCGCTCAATTTGGAAATGATAATCGGGAAAGGCGAAGACTTGACAATTTCCTGAAGGCGCCGGTTGTTTTTTTCTATTTCAACTTTGGCTTCGGACAATTTGAAGCTCAGGAAATTAATCCGGATAATGATAAAAGAAAGGGCGAACAGAATGTTAACCAATGCCGGGACAAACCAAATATGAGCATCATCCGTAACCCAGGGCAGGCGAATCAGCCGCAGGAACAGGAAAGATGCCGAAAGGCTGGCAACTACCGCGGCAAAAATATAGCCGCTGGAAAAACGCTGATTGAACTTAGCCCAGAGGCTGGCGGCAAAATAGGCAAAACCGACCATCGGGAAAATATAGCGCATTTGGAAGACGGCATTGCCGTTCTGCGAGATAAACAAAAAATACACAATACACACGACCGCAAAGCCGGCAGCTCCGCCAATCATCATCAGGCTGGGAATCTTATTGAGCAGAATAAGCGACGCGGCAACCGCCAAGAGCAGCATTTCACCCAAAAACAGGGACAACTCGGCATAAAGCATGTAGGTATAATAAGCGCTGCCGATACTGTACATAATGGCCGCCTCGGCTTCGATCCAGCCGGCAGCAAAATCGACAACCATTGCAAAAAACAGCAGCCAAATGCCCAATTTAATCCGGCTGCCTTTTTCCGTAAAAAAGCAGGAGAGGAACAGAATCAACAAGGCGATCAGACTGATTATCATGTAAGCGCCGTTATTAAATATAGCAAAACTTCCCATACCAGAACCCTTCTAAATTTTTTTACGAATCATATATTAATGATTGCAGCTTGCAAGAATTATTTATTTCATTATACGCAATAATGTTAAAATTACCTAAATTTATTTAATTTTATAAAAAATTGGTGATTCTTTGAAAAAAATATTATAGTATTAAGGACGAAGACGGAAGAACAGAGTAGATGCAAAAGGATTTACAAAAAATGAGAGAAGAATATCCGAATCACTTTAGCCACCGGTTTGAACTCCCGGTCAACCGCCTGCCTTCCAAATGCCTGGACCGAATCCCCCTTAAAATCTTGTTTCCCGGACTGTTGCTGGGACTGGGGTTTGCGGCGTTGGGCGTTTATGACCTGTTATACGGTGCGGATATTCCGGCAGACGAAACCCTTTTGAACATCAGTCTCTTTGACCTTGTTCTGACGCTCATCGGTGCCGGCATTATCGGCAGCCTGGCCGCTTCTTATTTTCGTTATCGCAAAATTTATTTTGACGGCAAAAACATTACCGTCGTTTATCGGGCCGGCCGGGGAAAAAAATTTTCTTACAAGGAAGCCCTCAAAAAATACGAAGGGGTTCGTTTCAGAATCGAGTTTTTTATGTTCGGTTTCTTAAACCGCAACCGCTATATTGTTGAACTGTATCACAAAAACCCTAAAAAAATCATTCCCCTTTATATTTCGACAAACGACCGCAATGTCCGCCAGAAGTGGGAATATTATGCCCGCACCCTTAATCTGCCGGCAATGGTCGAAACCGACGAAGGCCTGGTTATCCGGGAGATCGACGACTTGGGAAAATCGGTCAGGGAAATGGCCGAAAAATGGAACATTAAAGAAAAGTTCGACCCCAAGGCTCCGGTACCGGGTTCACTAATCGTCAAAAACAAAGACCGAAAAACCATTATTAAAATCCGCAACCGTTTGTGGGACGCCTACAGTCTGATGGCCCTGTTCTTCCTGACGGCCGGCGCAGCGCTGGCCGGAGCCGAATTTGCCGCCACCCGCAGCTGGGAAACCGGCGGAACCGGGCTGAACAGCGTTTATGCCGCCGGCGCGCTGCTGATTGCGGCGGCCTTAGCAATGTTGTTCCGGCGCGAAAAACTGGTCATCAAAAAATACAAGATTGTCAACGTTCACAAATTTATGAACTATTCCCGCAAAAAAGACGAAATTGCCAAGACCGACATTGAGGCGGTCGACGTTGCCGTCAATCCGGCAACCGGAAGGCACTATGTGGCGATAATTTCCGGCGCCAAAACAATTATTTTCGGAAAAAAGCTGCCGATTGAGGATTTGCGCTGGCTTAAAAACTTTCTGCTTTATGAATTCAGCAAATAAAAGTTGGTAATCATTAAATTTAAGTCTTGGCTTAATTGAGGTTTTCGGATATAAGCAATATAATTACATAAAAATACGGAGAATGGTGCAATGAGAAAAAATATCGGCCAGCAAAACAAAGAAGACGCCTTTATTCAGGAAGTGAACGAGGAACTCAAAAACGAAAAGATCCGCAACATCTGGAATAATTACGGGCTGTATATTATCGCTTTCATCGTGGCGGTCCTGACGGCGGCGGTCAGCTTTGAGACATTTAAAAACTGGCACGACAAAAAGCACCAGAACATTTCCGACGTTTACGCAGTAGCGGTTGCTTTGCAGGGGCAGGGAAAATATGAAGACAGCCTGCGAATTCTTAAAGACCTTGAAAAAAAAGCAGGAAGCAGCATTTACGGGCAGCTTTCCCAGCTGCAACGCGCCAATATTCTGGCCGAGCAGGAAAAAGAAGATGAAGCGGCCGCCGTTTTGCAGGATTTCACGGTTCAAAAAGACATTAACAAATCTTTGCATGACGTTGCCGTAATAAAGCTGGCCTCTTACAAGCTGGACAATTCTTCCTATCAGGACATTGAAAAACTGCTCAAGCCCCTGATTGACGAAAACGGCAACTGGACTGCCATTGCCCAGGAAATGCTGGCAATGTCCGCCATTTATGCCAAAAATTTTGAACAAGCCAAAGAGCTTTATGCCCGGGCGGCAGAAAATCCCAATGCTCCCGACGAGCTTAAATCGCGGGCACAGGATATGTTGTTAATCCTTGACGAAGAGATTAAATAATCAGGCAACCACAAGTTAGGAAAATAAAAGAATGTTGAACCGGACAATCAGAAGCTTAGCATATAGCGCCATGGCTGTTTCTCTAGCCTCTTGCGGATTATTCACCCCCGAAAAGATTTTGCCGGAAGGGGAGCGGATTTCGGTTTTGAGTTCCGAAACGGAGATCAAACCGGACTATGCACCCGGCTACGTTAAAATCAAGCTACCGCAGCCGCAGCCGAACAGCCGGTGGTCGCAAAGCGGCGGCAACGCCAAGCATGTGATGTCGCATTTGAAATCCGGCAATCAAATTGAGGAATACTGGACGGCCAATTTCGGAGAAGGCGCTTCCAAGCGCGATTTTCTGATTGCGGCGCCGGTTGTGGCACACCGGGTGGTTTTTGCGATTGACGCCGACGCGGTTGTAACGGCGCGCCGTTTGGACGACGGGCGGGAGATCTGGCATAAGCGCCTTAAGCCGGTTATTAAGGACGACAAGGGAATTGCCCTGAAAGGGGCCGGCATTGCCTATAACGGGCAGCGACTGTTTGCCACTACCGGTTTTGGCGGCGTGTTCGCCCTGGAAATGAAAACAGGCAAAGAAATCTGGCGTTATGATACCGAAATGCCGATCCGGATTGCTCCGACAACAGAAAACAACCGTTTGCTGGTTCAGACCATTGACAATACGCTGATTGCCCTTGATGCCTTGAGCGGAAAAGAAATCTGGAAATATAAAACCACGGCGGAAGCCACCACTTTGGTCGGCGGCGCCAGCCCGGCATACAGCAGCGAAGAAGATGTTGCCGTTGCTGCATTCAACAACGGCGAGCTGCGCGCTTTCAAGGCTTCTACCGGGACTCCCTTGTGGTCAGAGATGCTTATCAGCCCCAAAAGAACCAACTCCCTGGCCAACATTACGGCTATTAAGGCCAATCCGATTATCGACGGCGACAAGGTTTTTGCGGCTGGGCACAGCGACGTGCTGATGGCGATTGATCTCCGAACCGGCAAAAAAATCTGGGAGAGGGAAATTTCAACTTCCAATCAGCCCTGGATTGCCGGAAAGTTTATGTATGTACTGAGCGATAATTTTGAGTTGATTGCCCTGCAAAAAGACACCGGGAAAGTCGTCTGGAACAAAAAGCTTCCGGTTCCCGAACACAACGCCGGCTTGTCGGCCATCGGTCCGGTTTTGGCCAACAACAGTCTGATTGCCGCGTTGTCGGACGGGCATGTTTTTGCAATTTCGCCTTATACCGGCGCAATCTTGGGTTTTATTAACGTAGACGACGAAATCGGGCTGTCGCCGGTGATTGCGGACGGCGTGGTTATCTTTACCACCAACGACGCCGATTTGCTGGCGTACAAATAAAAGAACAAAAGGAAACGCCATGAGTCTTAAAATTGCCATCATCGGACGGCCGAATGTCGGAAAGTCGACGTTATTCAACCGGCTGGCCGGACGCAAAATAGCGATTGTTCACGATCAGCCGGGCGTTACCCGCGACCGGCGGGAAGCTCTGGCCAAGCTTCGTGATCTTGATTTGCGGATTATTGATACGGCGGGATACGAGTACTCCAACGAAGACAATCTGGAACGCCGGATGTGGGAACAAACCAAACGGGCGATTGAGGACGCTGACGTTTGCTTGTTTTTGTTTGATGCCCGAAGCGGGCTGCAACCTTATGACGAGCATTTTGCCGACATTTTGCGCCAGTCAGGGAAGCCGGTTGTACTATTGGCCAACAAATGCGAAGGAAAAGCCCAGGAAGACGGCATTCACGAAGCATATAAGCTGGGCATGGGGCAGCCTATTCCTTTCTCGGCCGAGCACGGGCTGGGAATCAACGACCTTTACGAAGCGCTGAAGCCGTTTGACAAGAAAAAAGCGGAGCAGCCGGCGGAAGATGACAAAAGCGGAGAAAAAAACGAACGCCCGCTGCAGCTGGCGATTGTCGGCCGGCCGAATGTCGGAAAATCGACCTTGGTCAATGCCCTGCTCAAGGACGAGCGGATGTTGACCGGTCCGGAAGCAGGGGTTACCCGTGATGCCATTACTTCGGAATGGAGCTGGAACGGCCGCTTAATCAATTTGGTTGACACCGCCGGGCTGCGCCGCCACTCGCGAATTTCGGACTCATTGGAAAAGATGTCGGCTGCCAGCACCAAGCACGCTGCCTTTATGGCGCAGGTAGTGGTTCTGGTTCTTGATGCCGACGCCGTACTTGAAAAACAGGATTTAACCATTGCCCGGCAGGTTATTGACGAAGGGCGGGCGCTGGTTATTGCAGTCAACAAATGGGACATTGCCAACCGCAAAGAAGCGCTGGAACAGCTTAATTATAAGCTCAAGACTTCTTTAACCCAGGTTGAGGGGGTGCCGACCGTTACCATTTCGGCGCTTAAAGGCGAAGGGTTGGACAAGCTGATGCGGGCGGTATTCAAGGTTTATGACCGCTGGAACAGCCGGATTCCGACGGCACCGCTGAATCAATGGTTTGCGGATATGATTGACAATTACCCGCCGCCGCTCGGCAAAAACAAACGGCGGATTAAGCTGCGTTACATTACGCAGGCCAAATCGCGGCCGCCCTCATTTTATATTTTTTCAAGCAACCCGGAAGGGCTGCCGGATTCATATTTGCGCTATCTGGTCAACAATCTGCGCGAGACGTTTGATTTGGGCGGGATTCCCATCCGGATGACCGTGCGCAAGACTGGCAATCCGTACGCCGAAAAAGACTAATTGCAAAAGCTTTATTCCGTCTGAAAAATATGCTTCCACATCCCTGCCGGGGTGTGGGATAAATTGGAGTTTTTGCTTGGTAAATCTGATAAATTGCTGTATATTTCAGGTAATTTATCTGATATTAAAAACAAAGGAAATTAGGTTAATATGTGTGCAGAAATGACAGCTGAGGAAATCCTCAAAGAAGAAAAAGAATATGGCGCGGATTCAATCAAGGTTTTGAAGGGGTTGGATGCCGTTCGCAAACGTCCGGGCATGTATATCGGCGACACCGACGACGGCACCGGCCTGCATCATATGATTTATGAAGTTCTGGACAATGCCATTGACGAAGCTCTGGCCGGCTATTGCGACAAGACAGAAGTGATTTTGAATCCGGACGGTTCGGCGACCATTCGCGACAACGGGCGCGGCATTCCGGTCGGAATTCACAAAGAAGAGGGCGTTTCGGCGGCAGAAGTCATTATGACCCAGCTGCATTCGGGCGGTAAGTTTGACAACAACTCCTACAAAGTTTCCGGCGGATTGCACGGGGTAGGCGTTTCGGTGGTCAACGCTTTGTCGGTATGGCTGAAACTACGCATTTGGCGCGAAGGCAAAGAACACCTGGTGACATTTTCACACGGCAACGTTACCGAGCATTTGAAAGTCGTCGGCGAAGCCCCGGGCAAGCATGGCACCGAAGTTACCTTCCTGCCCTCTAAAGAAACTTTTACCATGACCGAGTTTAATTTTGATACTTTGGAACGCGCCATTCGCGAAAAGGCGTTTTTGAACTCCGGCGTTTATCTGAAACTGATTGACAACCGCGGCAGCGAACCCCGGGAAGCGGTCATGCACTACGAAGGCGGACTTAAGGCCTTTGTCAACCACATCAACAAATCCAAATCCCCGCTGCATGAGGAAGTCATTTCCATTTCGGGCGAAAAAGACGACATCTGCGTTGATGCCGCTTTGCAATGGACCAACGCCTATAATGAGAGCATGTTGTGTTTTACCAACAACATTCCGCAGAAAGACGGCGGAACGCATTTGGCCGGTTTCCGCGGCGCTTTGACCCGGACGCTGAACAACTACATTACCGAAAACGGACTGCTCAAAAAAGAAAAAGTTACACTTTCGGGCGATGATATGCGCGAAGGCCTGACCTGCGTTCTGTCGGTTAAGGTGCCGGATCCGAAATTTTCGTCCCAGACCAAGGACAAACTGGTTTCATCGGAAGTCCGTCCGGTGGTTGAAAGCGTTATCGGTGACAAGCTCAAAGAATGGCTTGACGAACATCCTGCCGAAGCCAAAATCATTGTCGGCAAGATTCTGGAAGCAGCCACGGCTCCCCCCAGAGCCGCGACACACCCCGTAATCATATT
>UQFU01000001.1 GCA_900540425.1 uncultured Alphaproteobacteria bacterium | reverse complement strand
GTATAAGCAGTTGGCGGGCAGAATTCCCTAAAACCCGAAAGCCGGGGATTTCAGCAAGTTTGCGATTAGCGTACCCGATTAAATCCTGCTCATGAGCGGTCAGGTTGTCCCAGCCGAGGTTTTGCATATAATCCAGCGCCGCCCCCAGCCCGACAGCCTGAACCATTGCCGGGGTTCCGGCTTCAAAACGGGCAGGAGGCAAGGCATAGGCTGCATGGTCATAGGTTACGGTATCGACCATGTCTCCGCCGGTTTGATATGGAGGCATCTGCTCCAGCCGCGCCGTTTTGCCGTATAAAACGCCAATACCGCTGGGACCATAGGTTTTGTGCCCCGAAAAGGCCAGAAAATCGCAGTCCCAGTCTTGGACGTCTATTTGCCGGTGAACGGCATACTGACAGGCATCGGCCATAAACAAAGCGCCTGCGGCGTGCGCCTGGCACGCCATTTCCTTGATTGGAAAGACCGTTCCCAGCACATTGGACATGGCAGTTACAGAAACCAGACGGGTTTTATTGTTCAGAAGCTTCAGATATTCTTCTTCAAGATAACTGCCGTCATCGGCAATTTTGAATATCTGCAGCTTAATGCCCAATTCATCGCGCAGTATCTGCCACGGAATCAGGTTGGCATGATGCTCGGCCTGAGAAATCAGAATTTCATCGCCGGGCTTTAGAAATTTCCGTCCCCAGGAAGCAGCGACCAGATTAAGAGATTCAGTCGCATTGCGGGTAAAAACAATTTCATGGTCGGAAGCGGCATTGAGAAATCTGCGGACTTTGCTCCTTGCCTGCTCGTATTCAACCGTTATTTCTTCCGAAAGGAGATAAGAGCCGCGGTGAACATTGGCATAGCTTTCGGCATAAATCCGGCTCATGGAATCGATGACGCATTGCGGTTTTTGCGCCGAGGCGGCCGTGTCCAAAAAGGTATTGGGGCGTCCGTTGATTTTTACGCCCAGAATCGGAAAGTCTCTGCGAATTTTTTCAATATCATACATTTTCTACCCCGGCTATATTTTGCCTTTCAGCCAATTGCGGACATTTTCGTTTTCAATCTGCAGCAGCGCATCGTCCAAAAAAGCTTCGACCAGCATCCGCCGGGCTTCTTCGGCGTCTATTCCCCGCGAACGCATATAAAACAGCTGTTCTTCGTCCAGTTCGCCGCTGGCAGCTCCGTGAGAACATTTAACATCATCGGCAAAAATTTCAAGTTCCGGTTTAACGTCAACCTCGGCACGGTCGCTCAACAACAAAGCCCGATGCAGTTGACGCCCTTCGGTTTGTTGGGCATCGGGGGCAATATGTATCCGCCCCTGGAACACGCCTTTGGCATCACCGTCAACCACGCCTTTGACCAGCTGTTCAGAACAGGTATGCGCGGAAAGGTGGCGGATATCGGTCGTGGTATCGAGCGTTGCCCAGCCGGACATCTTATAAACCGCATCCACTTTGGCAGAAGCCTGTGCCTCCCGGAGGCTGACCACAACCTCATCGCGTCCGACGTCAGCGCCTTTTTGCGCACAGAACCGCCGATAGCGGCCGCCTTCTTTGACCTGAACTGCCGCCAAGGCCACATGACAGGCCTTAAAAGCCTCGTCCTGAAGCTTATAATGGCGCAAAACAGCATTGCGGCCGACATAAATTTCGCTGACGATATTGGAAAAATAGCGTGATTTCGGTTCGCCGTGATAAGCGTATGTTTCAATAATCTCGGCCTCGGCTCCGTTTTCGACCACAATCAGGTGCCGGAGATTGAAAAACAGGTTCTGCCCGCCGGAATGAGTGCAATTTTCAATCAGAATCGGTTTATCCAAACGGACGCCGCGGCGGATGTTAATAAACAGCCCTTCCTGCAAATAAGCCGTATTCAAGGCGGCCAAAGGATACTTTTCCAATTCAATCAGTTTTCCCAGGCGGGATTTGGCTTCGTCTTCCAACTGCAGGGCTTCCATTAAAGTCATAACCTCCACGCCTTCGGGAAGCTCCGGATGGGGCGGGCGAAAAAAGCCGTTACGAAAGCCCAATACATAAGCAGGAAATGGATGTTCCTGACGACAGGAACAGTTTTCATGTTCGCAATGCCCTTCTTCGCAGCCGCATGAACACCGGATTTCATCTTCTGCGGGCAGAACAAAGTCGTCAGCGCCGAGCATGCGCAGCCGGGTATATTTCCAGGCCTCGGTTTTCGGCGTTGGCAAACCGGCGGCGGCAAAAGCTTCGCGTCCCTTTCGGCGCAGCGTCTCCAGCCAGACGATGCCGGCGCCTTCCAATTCTTTATTCTGCAACAGGCCAGGCATTTTATTTCTCTTTCATAAATTCGGCGTATCCGGTTTGCTCAAGCTCCAGCGCCAGATTTTTGTCTCCGGATTTGACGATATGGCCATCAGCAAAGACATGTACAAAATCGGGAATGATATAATTCAGCAATCGCTGGTAATGGGTAATGACCAACATGGAACGGCAACCGTCGCGCAAAGCATTGACTCCTTCGGCCACGACTTTCAGCGCATCAATGTCCAAGCCGGAATCGGCCTCGTCCAGAATTGAAAAACAGGGTTTCAGAATGGACATTTGCAATGTTTCCAGACGCTTTTTCTCGCCGCCGGAAAAACCGACATTAACCGGGCGTTTTATCATCTCGTTGTCAATTCCGAGCTTTTTCCCCTCCTCGCGAAGCGTCTTCAAAAACTCAAAAGTATCCAGTTCCGGAAGATTTTGGTGTTTGCGTACGGCGTTGACCGCGTGTTTCAAAAAAGTAGAAACCGGTACGCCGGGAATTTCTACCGGGTACTGCATACACAAGAAAACACCTTCGCGGGCACGCTCTTCCGTTGACAGGGCACACAGGTCAGCCCCCTTAAAGCGAATCGTTCCGGAGGTTACTTCATAGCCGGGTTTGCCGGACAAAACATAAGACAAGGTAGATTTTCCGGCGCCGTTCGGCCCCATAATCGCATGAACCTCACCCTCATTAATTGTCAGGTTCAGGCCCTTTATCACTTCTTTATCGCCAACGCGGGCATGCAAATCTTCAATTTCAAGCAATACGCTCATTTCATATCTTCCCTTATTGCAAATTTAAGGAAACAATAGGCAAAATTCAATGTTTTGTAAACAACAAATATCAGTTTCGGCGTTGATTTTCTATTTCCAAACAATCCGCACCCGCGAAAGCTCCCGGCCATCGGAGACAGCGCTGATACGATGCCTCGTTTCGGCGCCGTTCAACTCGGTGGCGACTTCGACTTTTTCGCCAAACCGGCATTCCTTTTTGAACGCGACTTCCAACTCGGCAATCCGCCGGCTCTGCCGGAAATCACCCGGAACCGCTTCTGACGCCCACAACGGATAGACCGCATTGTTGACATGATTGTTCAGGTCAATATCATCAAAACGCACATTAAAGCCGATCCGGTAATCTTCCCGTTCGGCCTCCGGCAGGCGGGCATTAAATTCCTCGTCCATTGAACGTCCCGCTACCGTATAATACTGCGGCAAGTTTTCCCGAAGAGCCAGCGGGCGTTTTTTGGCGGCATCAATCAATATCCATTGGCTGGAGGCGCAGACAATTTCCGTTCCTGCAGCATCATTGATGACAAAATCGCGGACAGCGCCAAGCTTTTTTTCCACCGCAGGCCAGGTTATCAGCGTTATTTTTTCGTGAAGGCGCGGCATTCGTCCGATTTTCAGGTGATAGTTGGAGCCGACCCAAGCCAGCCCTTTGGCAAGGCAATACTCCAATCCCAGCCCCATTTGCGCGGCATGCTCATCGGCCATGTCCTGAAAAATATTCATCAGCGTCACCAGGCGCAACTCCCCGTTTTTATCACACTCATAAGTCCGAATCAGATAATCTTTGCTATATTTTTCAACCATTGTCCTGTCCTTTTGCCTGTCGGCGGCGCCGGTGGAGAATCATCTTAAAACGGCGGCCGCAGCGGCGGTTGCTGATGGTGCGCTTTAAGAAACCCTGACCGGAAGTTGCTTTTTGAACAACCGGGGTCAGCACCGCATGCTCTTCATCATAACGGACGGCCAGCCATTCTGCAACTTCTTCGCCGATTTTTACACATTCGCCGCCGTTAATCCGATACAGTTCCAGATTGCGCGGTGCCGGCTTTAGCAGCCGAAAGCCCAGAAATTCGCCCAGTTCGTAAAAATTTTCGATGACAAAGCGCGGACAATGCGTCGGAATAAACAACGGCTGGCAGCAAATCGTTCAACCGTTCATAATCGCCCAAAAAGCCATGGCCAAAGCCCTGAAGCTGCGGCTCTTCATCAACAGTCGTAAACTCGATACTGCGAATATTAAACTGTCCTTTCAGCGGATTAAAAAAAGTCTTGGCCGTTACGATTCCATAAGAATCGCGGCGGGTAGGGCGAAAAACCTTATCAAGAAAATTGTAGGTTCCGATAACCGCATAGTTATCTTTCAGCTCGGCAATCCGGGCATCGGGGTGATATAAAACCTTAATCCGTTTTCCGGCCAATCGATCAAAATTTATCCCATAGCCGATTATCCGGTTCAGATAGCTGCAAAAATCCTCGTTGCCATAAAAAACAACGTTTTTACGCAGCTTTAAAGCTGCCAAAAAAGCAATGATATACATTTCGGGGTGGGTAGGATATACCGGAATAAAAATTTTGGAACGATGCCGATGAGCGCGCATAATCTTGACCAGGCGCTTAAATGTTTCGACTTCCCTAACTGCCAGCCCCTCTTCGACAACCCCGCAAAAATCGGCGACCACGCAGTCAATTTTTCCCGACAACTCCTTGAGGCGGTGGAGGTTAGTCGGTTTGCGGAAATAGGTACTGGCATCAATTTTCATGTCGCCGGTATGGTAAATTACCGCCGAATCCGATTTGATGATAAAGCCGAAACTGTCAAAACAAGTATGTGATGCGGCTATGACTTCAACAGTAAGCGAACCGACCGAAATAACGTCGCCGTCATCAATCAACCGCAATTCCGGCCGCCGGTCAGGATCAATTTCAAATTCGGCATACAAATCTTCCAAAATCATGGCCGTATAGCGCCCCAGATAAACCGGAGGCAGCTTATAACCGAGTTTGAGGTAGTGGACCAGACCATTAAGATGATCGGGGTGGGAATGGGTAATAAAAACGGCGGCGGCCTGAAATACGCCCCCGCTTAAAAAGCGGCGGATATCCGGCAAGGCGGCAACGGCGCCTTCAACACCCAAAGCCTGATAATTGTCAAACTTGCCGATATCAATGATGAGGGTCGTATATGAAAAAGAAGCAGAACTGCAGGAACAATCGGTATATCGATAACAATGGCCGCTGATTTGGTCAATATTATTGCCGCCCAGCGGCTGCCAATACAAGCCTATTTTACCGGATAGTTCATTCACAATTCTGCTTCAGACTAATATTATTAATTTGCCGCAGCCAAACGGTTGCTTTTACGCTGGCGATACTCGGCCAGTTTGGCTTCGCGCCAGGCTTTGGCATCGGCAATCAAGCGTGCCTCGCGCTGTGGATTGGACGCAACGGTCGCCGTATGCGCGGCATCGGCATGAACCCGGGCAGTTTTCTTCAGCTGACCGGGAATTTTGGCTACTGCCGTTTTGACCGTATTTTGATTTTGGCGGCGGAGATTTTGCGCCTGTTTTACTTTTTCATACGCAGTAAACAATTTTTTCTTATAGCGCAGCGCCTTTTTCGGAACGCTCGAATGGTAGGCCATTGCGGCTTTAATCCAGTCGTTTCCGCGATTTTCATATAAATTTTTCAAAAATTTGGCGCCATAGGCGACATTGGTTTTGGGGTCGAACGCTTCTTCCAGGTTTTCGAAAGCGTCCGGATGGTACGACAAGTTGATTTGCATACATCCGACGTCAATACTTTTAACCCCCTGAGCCTGAAGTTTTTTTACGGCCCGGATTGCCTCGGCCTTAGAAGGATAAAAAGTTCCCTTCCCCATTGCATTTACCGTCCACGGCCAGGCAACATTCTGTCTGGTGGCGGCATCCCAGCGGCCGGTTTCGACGCTGGAAATCGTCGTTAACAAGTGTTCTTGAATTTGATATTCTTTCTCAAGCTCAATCGTTGCATTCATACAGGCATAAGCATCCCGCACACGAGCCTGCTCATCTGCCCGCGCCTGAATGGGCTGAAGCATCGTTAACAGCATTATTAAGAAATACATTAAAAATTTTGACACGCTAAAACGCATCCCTCTTTCCCCCCGGCTGCCACAAATATCCCCAAGGCCACTCGTGCCTGTTTCAATCTGCTTACGGCATTCTAAACATGATTTCCAAAAACAAAATCCGGGGTCGGTTAATATAAGTATAAACTCCTTATGTTATCTCTAACACAACCGCAGCCGCAGCTCCGGCGTTATGCTTATAATCAAATTTCACCGAATAATATATCTATCCGGCGGGTTAAATCAAGGGGGGTTATAACACAGTTATTTTTTAAAATCCAGCAAAAATTTCCCCAGTTCGACCAGAGACTCGCTTATGTTATTACTAACTTCCTGAAATTTTGGATTCTTTTTATACACATTTTCATGCATGTAGAGGCTGCGGTTAGCCTCAATTTGCAACGTAAAGATGTTTTTTCGGGGTTGGCAGTAGTTAAAAGTAATAAAACCTCCGGAATACGGGCGGTTAAACTCTACCCGGTAGCCATATTTTTCAAGGCTTTGCGCCAAACGGGAAGAGAGTTCGGGCGGACAGCTTTCATCGAACAAGGTACCGAAACTGAAGTCAATCGGCTTGCTTTCGTTCATGATTCCGCAGATTTGGGCCGGCATGGAATGGCAGTCCACCAACAGGCAAAGGCCGAATTTTTTATAGCAGCGGTCAACCAGCTGTTTGAGCCTTTTATGGTAAACGTCGTAAACATTTTTAATCCGTTCCTGGACTTCATCATAAGAAATCAGCCCGGCATAGATATTTTTGGTTTGGGCAACCGCCCGGTGGATAACGCCCAACCCGACCCGGCAGCGGCGGGGGGCGGGTTGCGCCCGGCGGGCCCGCGTCTCCGCAGGATTGAAATACATACTGTCGTCAATTTCGATTTTATCGCGGCTGACATCAACAAACGTACGCGGCAGGTTCATGGCAATCAGAGGAATTCCGGCCTCGGAAGCCGGCAAAACCAAATCATCGACAAAACAGTCCTCGGAAGAACGCAATTCTTTTTCCGACAGGCGCGCATTGGCCAAAAATTCTTCAGGAAAACAGCGGCCGCTATGCGGAGACGACAAAACAACCGGATACAAAAAATCTTTGGTATTATATTCGGCAAAAACTTTTAAGCGGCTGTAATTCACCTTAAAGTCAATATGTTTTTCAGACACGTTCCTCTCCTTTTAATCATGATGAGGATAACCGAAAATTGTTAACTTTTTAATAATGCCACAAAAAAACCCGGCAGCCAAACTGCCGGGAAAAATAAATTTTTAATTTAATAGGAAAGGTCCAAATTCTTATATTCCGAAATCGGGATATATTTACTTTCGCCTTTGCCATAACCGATATGGATTCTGTCTTCGGGCTCCGACCACTTGAGATCATGAGAAACGTTGTTATGAGCGCTGAATTCGCACCCCGGCGCTTCTTTTAATCTAAGATAGAAGGTTTCTCCAACCCGGGTGATGGCACGAATGGTATAAACGCCCTCAGCCTTTTCTACCTGGTCGTCCTCATAATTAATCATTCCCGAAGACGACATCCGTTTGAGATACTCCCGTTCAGCTTCTTCCGGCGTAGTACCCGCTCCGAATACGGAACGATTGGCCACGCTGACAAACGCATAACCGGTGGCATTGCCCGAACCGCCTTTATAAACTAAAAAATATGACGGTACGCCGCGAAGATTGTACAATACCGGCTTGATTGACTGATAACCTGCCGTCCGTGCGAAAGGGATATCGTTGGCGATATTTTGCGCTTCCTGCTCGTTCACACCGGCCATTTTGTAATAACGTGCCGTTTTGTCCCGAGTGTCAACCAGCATAAAACCACTGGTGCTTTCGCTGTTTCCGGACGACTGAATACCGGTGTACCAATAGCTTCGTCCCTGAGAGTAGACCAGAGTCAGTCCCGGGGTCGGGCACTGGACATTCAGCTGATTCCACCATGAATTCCACCAGCCCAGCTGATATTTTCCCCACCAGGAGATCTGTTCAAAAACAAAATCTTCCGGCTGAATACGGTCAATCCAGGCCGGCGCTTCCGTAATGCAGTATTCCTTCAGCTCACCGCTTTGGGCATCTACGGTTATTGCGCCTTGAGAATCCTTTGCATCTACTCCGATTTGCGGTTCATAAGCAGACAAAACCCAAAAAGGATTGCCGGAGTTGTCAATTTCAAAACGGTGGTCATTCAGGCCCTTGCCGGTATAACCGTTAATTTTGATATGAAACTCGATATCATCCCACAAACAGCCGCTTTCCAGATACCGCAAAGCCAGCTTTCGACCATTAACCTCGCGGACAATATAGCGTCTGGTCATGTTGGCATCGGTTGCATCGACAATCACATAACCCGGCGTAACATCATTTATCCACCATTTGCGAAAAGACTTGTGCTCCAACGGCGCAACCCATATGACACCGTCCTCAAAAGTCAGCCTTTTGCCGCCGTCAATTGTAAAACTGCCATCAATAGGCTGCATCGTCATTTCGCCGACATAAACGCGCGATCCCAATCCGGGATCGGTATCAAGCAAATCTTCCGCAGCCTTGCGAGCCATAGAAGCATCAACGCAGATCATTTTCCTGACCGAGGTCGGAAAAATATCCTGATTGAACTCGTCCAACGCCACAGTATCCACTTTCAGCATCTGGCAGAACCTGTCCGCCTGATAAAAACGAAAACTGCGCCCCTCCATCACCAACAATATCAAAATCGAGATGAAAAACGGAAGAGTCCGCACAGCTTTTGATGAAAATTTATCACTTTCACCCAGCAGAGAATAACATAACGCCGCCGCAAAAGCCGTTACCATGAATTCCAACCAAATATCCCGAAAAGACGTCAGGTTGATTATCGGCAACCACGCAATATTAATTGCAAGGCAAAAAATGAAAACTAAAAAACTGCTTATCAGGCAAAAGCCTTTATGCTCACGGTTCAAACTGATCAGACCGAAAACAACCGCCATAACGGCAGATAAAATCACGTAATCCATAAAAAAAATAATTTTAAATGTTAATCTAAAAAACTAATAATCTCTATTTCAGAAGAATATTTTACCATATTTTTAGACAAAACACAATAACTTTTTACCTGCTACAGCCAATTTGCGTCAACAGAAAAAAAATGCTTGCAATTCGCAAAAAAAGACTTTATAAAGTTTAAGTCTTAATAATGACGGGTGTGTAGCTCAGCGGGAGAGCACTACGTTGACATCGTAGGGGTCACAAGTTCGATCCTTGTCATACCCACCAATTTTTCCAGCCTGCCTTGTGCAGGCTGTTTTGTTATTTATCCGAGAAAATAATGAAAAGCGCAAAAATATTTATTGATGAATCCGGTTTCAAAAGCAAATCAAAGAATATCTCTAATCTCAACAAGAACAATATTTGCCTGTTTGTTGGCGTTATCATCCCAGAAACGGTCGAAAATTTTTGCACCTCTTATTTTCAAGCGCTGTTTGACAAGTTTAAAACCAATATTCCTTCCGATATGAAACTGCATATTACCGATGCATTTGCTTCCCAAGACCCTAATATAAGAAAATTAGTTCAGGAAGTAAGAGGCGGATATCTAAAAACCTTTAAGGAAAAACAGGGGAAATATTTATTTGGAGCTAAAAGAGCCGGCATTGAGAAAAACAGTTTTGACTTTAGAGAAAACTGGCTGTCAAATATAGATAAGAGCAGAACTAACACGCATCTTAAAATTTCGCATCCGCATTCCCAACAAACACTAGAAGGCCAAGCTTTTGAATCTTTAATAGGAAAAATGGAAGCTTTTGCCGAAGAATTTGACTTTGATGAAGTTATCCCGTTATTTGATGAAATTGATACCGCCAAACAAGAAGAATACAAAAAAATATTAAGTAGATTCAGAAGTATCAATGATACAGAAACAATAACTGCAACAGCCTGGGACACCCAAACAAACCGTGTCGTAAAAGCTTCAGGCCAGGTTCGCTTTGAGGTGGAAAATTTTGGAATCGAGAACCGAGTTGCCGATATTCAAGTTATCGGGAAAAATCACCCCCTTATTTTATTGGCGGATATTTTGGCCAATTATACTCATAACTATATGAAAATTCTTCCTCCCGATACACCGCTCCATGCGCCCGACAGTTATAAAAATTTTGATTTATATCCTTATATTTACGGCCTGACAGACAGCTGGTTAGATGACATTATATGATTAATACCGCTAAACTTATCTAACGAGCTTTAAAGAAATTATCAAAATTTTAAGGTCTGTCCATTATGCTTCCGGCAAAGGAGAGATGATGAAAATCGGCGTTTTTGATTCCGGGCTGGGAGGACTGGTCATTACCAAGGCGTTTATTGAAACAATGCCGGGTTTCGATTACCTTTATTATGGCGACACGGCTCATTTGCCGTATGGAGAAAAGACTTCCGGGAAAATTCTGGCATACACGCTGGAGGCGGTTAAATATTTAATTGCCGAAGACTGCAAGTTGATCATTATTGCCTGCAATACGGCCACGGCCATTGCCCTGCGTTACCTGCAACAGCGTTTTCTTCCGGTTTATGCCCCGAAAACCAAGATTCTCGGCGTGGTTATTCCGACCGTTGAAGAAGCGGCTTTTCCCGGAGCGGGAAAAGCAGGCGTCATTGCAACCCAAGCCACCGTCCGTTCTCATATTTATCAGACCGAGCTGCTGAAACTTAATCCAAATTTGAAAGTTCAGGAAATTGCCGCTCCCCAACTGGTTCCGATGATTGAAAACAACGATTTCGAACAAGCCGAAACAATCTGCCGCGGTTATGCCGGCCAATTTGACGCTATCGACAGCCTGATTCTGGGCTGCACACATTATCCGCTGGTAAAAGAATATTTCCGCACCCTGCTGCCCGAAGTTAAAATTATTTCACAAGACGAGCTGATGGGCGCCAAACTGCAAAACTATCTTCAACGGCATCCGGAAATTTCGGCCTGCCTCAGCCGCAATCATGCTTACCGGTTTGAGGTCAGCCGCCTTAATACGCAGGCGCTGAATGTTGCCGGGCGGCTTTTTCCGGGAATTGCCATTAAAGAAAAAGCCTCCTAAACGGAGGCTGTTTTCTAACAGATTGTATCATTATCAAATTCTTTTTTCAAACCCCGTTCAAACATGGATTTCAAAGTTTCTTTGATATCGGCCTTTTCATAAACCACCTTATACAATGCCTGCGAAATCGGCATGTCAATCCCCTGTTCGTCGGCAATGATTTTGACCGCTTTCAGAGTTGCCACGCCTTCGGCAAGCTTTCCAAAGTTTTCTCCGCGGGCCAACATTTCGCCAAAACGGCGGTTATGGCTGTGCGGGGAAAACAAAGTCGCTTCGTAATCGCCTAAGTGCGCCAAACCGTATGCATTTTGCGGATTGCCGCCAAAATGTTTGATAAAACGACCAACCTCAATCGGAGCCCGAGCCATCAGAGCGCCCTTTAAGCCATACCACTCCAAACCGTCCAAGATGCCGGCGGCAATCCCGATAACGTTTTTCAGCGCCGCGCCGATTTGGTTGCCGACCATATCAGTTCCGTAGTAAAAGCGAATCAAATCACTAGAGAGGCGCTTAATCAGGCGGTCTTTAGTTTCAGTCTCATAACTGTCAATCACCGCACAGGACGGTACGCCTTTCATATAGTCCTGAACATGTCCGGGTCCGGCCAGAATGGCCACATGGATATCCTGTTTGATTTCTTCCTTAAAAACCTGCTCCAGAGTTTTGGCGCTCGGCTCCTCCAGTCCTTTCATGGCCAGCAAGAAAGTCTTGCCGCCCAAGGCATAGCCGTTGAGCTGTTTGGCCAGCGAACGAAGATGCTGACAGCCGATGGAAACAATAATCGTTTCGTTATTCAGCACCTCGGCGACATCTTCGTGCATAACCATATTATCAGAAAGAGCCAGATACCCGTTTTTGCGGGTTTCTTTTAATTCAACAAAATTCGGAGAAGTCGGGATATCATACATATCAACCCGATCAAAGCCGCAGCAGTTGCCGGCATACCAGCCCAGAAACGTCCCCCAGCGGCCGCAGCCGATTAATGAAATAGCGTCCATAGCAGTCCTTCTTGCAAATTACCGTTAATAATTCAGGTATAACCAAATTATTGCAAAATGGCAATTCTCTTGCAAGAAAAATACACAAAGGGTTTTCTATGATTTAATTGGAAGAAAGGCTGGTTTTGGTCAACTGGCGGTTGACGATTGCCCCGACATAATCAAACTCTTCAAAAGAACGATAGGCAATGTCATGTTTCTTCTTGTCATAATCATAAAAAACTTTATTTGCCAAACTGTCAATCGCCCTGTCAATCCGCTGAAAAGCGGCATTGTAATCGGAGTTGAAATTATTTTTAGTTTTTTTCTTTACAATATCATGATAGGCCGTGATAACTTTGGCAGTCTCGTCAGCCGAGTTAGCGTAACCCTTGCTTTCAAAGTCACGCATAATCTGGGCCGTTGTCTGGTAGAAGCACTTATTGGTCAAAATGCTCCGCTGCTTTTTATTATTACCATCAATTATCATAACAACATCCATGGTTCAGATTATCAGATTTCCCGGAAAAACCGGTCATTCCAATTGTTGTGGTGATAGCATGTTTTTTCTATTTTGGCAACCAAATTCCGTGCGTATTACAGAAAAAACCACACCTACATTATATATAGGTGTGGTTAACAACATCTTAAAGCTTTCTGCTAGTCAATATTGCCGAAAGGATTGACGTTTTTGCTTTCTTCCATGCTCTTGCGCAGATCAAAACAGGTCAGCACAACCGTTGAAACGTAGATGGAAGAATAGGTACCGACGATAATGCCGGCAACAATCGTAAACGAAAAGCTGCGCAGAGTATCGCCACCGAAAATAAACAAGGCGACCGCGGCCAGCAAAGTTGTCAGACCGGTCAACAACGTCCGTGAAAAAATATCGTTGATACTCTTATTGAGCAGCTCACGCTGCGGCATCCGGGTAAATTTGCGCAGATTTTCACGAATGCGGTCGTAAGTTACGACTTTGTCGTTGACGGAATAACCGGCAAGGGTCAATATCGCGGCAATGGTAGTCAAACTGAAATCCATATCAAAGACGGCCAGCAATCCCAAAGTGATGATGACATCGTGGAACAGGCCAAGCAGCGCCCCAAAGGCAAATTGCCATTCAAAACGGATCCAGATGTAAGCGCAAATAGCCAGAATCGCAATCAGGGAAGCTACCGCACCGGCAATTTTCAACTCATCACCGACCTGCGGACCTACTAATTCTATTTTGCGATAGTCAATCGCATTTCCTAAAATCTGTTTGATTTTGTTAATTGCCGCCATTTGGGCGCGCTCGTCCAGATTATCGGCTTCGGCGCGAATCATAACTTCGTCACCGTTTTCGCCAATGGTTTGGAGATTGATTTCGCCGACATCAACGGAATCAAGCTTGTTGCGAAGTTCGTCAAGATTGATTTTCTCTTCGCTTTTAATTTCCATCAGGATACCGCCGGCAAAGTCAATGCCGTAATTGAAGCCCTTAAAGCCGATCACCGCGATTGACAGCACAAAAGCAACAATCGAAATGGCATAGGTCAGCTTTTCGGCTCCGAGGAAGTTAATATTCGTATCTTTAGTAATCCATTGAAAAAGTTTCATTTTAACATATCCTTATTCTTAAATCGGAAGCCGGGTCGGCTTGTTGCGCGCCAACCAAGAGGCGATAATCAAGCGGGTTACGGTTACGGATGTGAACATGGACGTGGCGATACCAATTGACAAGGTAACGGCAAATCCGCGAACCGGGCCGGTTCCAAAATAGAACAACACAAAACCGGCAACCAAAGTCGTAAGATTGGAATCGACAATCGTGTTCCAGGCTTCTGTAAATCCGGCATCGGCAGCATCACGCGGCGAGCGGCCGGCTTTGACTTCTTCGCGCATCCGTTCGAAAATCAGCACGTTAGCGTCCACCGCCATACCAATAGTCAGGATAATACCGGCAATACCGGGCAGCGTCAACGTTGCGCCAATAAAGCTCAAAGCTCCCAACAGCAAAAACAGGTTGGTGAAAACCGCAATTGTGGTAAATACGCCGAACAACCCGTAAGCAGCGATAATAAACGCCACCACGGCAATCAGGCCAATAATGCTGGCGACGACGCCTTCGCGAATCGAGTCAGCTCCCAAGCCGGCGCCGACGGTTCTTTCTTCCAAAACCTCCAAAGGTGCCGGAAGCGCACCGGATTTCAGCAGTACGGCCAAATCATTGGCGCTTTTGGTCGTGAAGTTTCCGGTAATGACGCCGCTGCCGCCCAAGATGGCGGACTGGATGGTCGGGGCGGAAATAACTTCATTATCAAGAACGATTGCCAGTCTTTCGCCAATATTGTTTTTGGTGGTTTCGCCAAACTTTTTGCCGCCGGCCGAATCGAATTCAAAACTGACGACGGGCTGGCCTTCCTGAAACTGAACCCCGGCGTTTTTGAGGTGCTCGCCGCCGATAATCGGCTTGCGGAAGATGACATAGGTTTCACCTTCGGTTCCGGGCACCAAACGGGAATTTCCGGAAAGCTTGCCGCGACGGGCGTCCATGGCGGTCGAGCTGCCGTCGACCAGATGGAAACTCATTTTGGCGGTTTTGCCCAACAGCGTTTTTACTTCTTCGGGATTCTGAAGGCCGGGCAACTGAACGACAATACGGTCGTCCCCCTGACGTTGGATTACGGGTTCTTTGGTTCCCAAGGCGTCAATACGGCGGGGGGCGGTTTTAATCGACTGGGCCACAACATGACGTTCTAGCTTTTTAAGCGCCGCTTCATTATAAGCAATGCTTAACACGCCGTCTGCTTCGGTAACTTCATAATCCCGGTCCAGCTTGCGGAACAAGCCTGCCGCTTTGGTTCGCGAATTGGGATTATCGATTTTGACCTGAACCGAGGTTTCTCCCGCCCGGAGATTGGCATAGCGGATTTTATTTTCGCGCAGCGTCTGGCGGATTTCGTCTTCAATCGTATTCATCCGTTCTTTGAGAACGTCATCAATTTTAACCTCCAAAAGCAGATTGGATCCGCCTTGCAGATCGAGCCCGAGATTAACCGGCTGCCACCAGGACGGCAACGCCGCCTTATTGGGAACCAGATTGGGAATCGCAAAGAATATACCAATCAGGCAGATGGCAAGAATAACAATGATTCTTGAACGTGAAAGTTTATACATTACACTTGTCCCTGATTATTTCTTTTTAGACTGTTTTTTCTGTTCATTTTTTCTAAGTTCGGCCGCGGCGGCTTCCACCTCCGGCGTAATCACGTCACGAACGGTGGCGCGGTTGACTTCGACCACCATATTCGGCGCCAGTTCGACAGTCAGATTAAGCGGGTCGTCCGCCTTGAGAACTTTGGCATAAACTCCGCCGCCGGTTAAGATTTTGTCGCCCTTTTTGATGGCGGCCAGCATGGTTTCGTGTTGTTTGATTTTCTTTTGCTGCGGACGAATCAGCAGAAAATAGAAAATAATAAAAATGAGTCCGAGCTGTATCAGAACTCCGGAAACAGAACCGCCGGAAGCGGCAGTTTCAGCGGTTTGGGCCCAAGCTTCACTAATAAACATTTTACTCTCCTCTAATTAATATTGCGGATAATATACATCACTATTTTTTTGTTATATAGGGCAAAAAACACGATATCACAAGATTTTTTTGCGTTTTAAGCGGAATCAGGGCAGATAACTTTGAGGATTTACCGGTTTTTTGCCGCGGCGTATCTCAAAGTGGAGCTGCGGCAAACTGACGCCGCCGGTACTGCCGACGGTGGCAATTTTTTCGCCACAGGCAACTTTCTGCCCTTTTTTTACCAACAGCTTTTCATTATGCGCATAAGCCGTAATCCAACCATCGTAATGTTTTATCAAAATCAGGTTACCAAAGCCTTTCAGCTCGTTTCCGGCATAGGCCACCGTTCCGCCGTCCGCCGCCTTGACGGCCGTGCCGCGGGCAGCTTTGATATTGATACCGTCGTTATTGCGCCCTTTGCCGATGGTACCGAATGACGAAATGACCGAACCGCGGACGGGCCAGGCAAATTTGCTCTTTCGCGATGCCGGCGGCGGCGTATAGGACGAAGCATATTTTTTAGAAGACGAAGTTGATGCGGAAGATACGGCTTTTTTTGAGGAACTGCGGCTCTTTCCGCCATTATGGGCGGCGACCGATGCGTGCGATGCGGTCTTATAAGCCGGGGAAGCGGCGGTTTCGACAACGCTTCCGGGCAGCACCAGCCTCTGGCCTACTGCCAGGGTATAGGGCGCGGCGATGCGGTTGCTGCGGCTAAGCGAGGTGATATCAACATTATAACGCTTGGAAATATTATATAACGTATCGCCTTTGGCCACTACATGATAACGTGCGGCAGGCAGACGCAACACCCGTCCGATGGTCAGCGTATAGGGCGGGCGGAAGCCGGTTACTTTTGTAATTTCACGCATCGGAACATTATAACGCCGGGAAATGCTGTACAGGGTATCGCCTTTGCGAACAGTTACGGAGGAAGGCGTATCGCCGCCCCAAAAATTGTAATTAAACAAGCGGATGCGCCCGGAATCGTATGAGCATCCGCCGACCAGCATCACCAGAAATGTCAAAATGTACATTTTCTTCATATCAACAGCCTTACCACAAGATAGTTAATTTTTATTTACAATTACAAAAGGCTTGCGCTTTGAGAAAATAAGGCTTATTTTCAGGGTAAACGAATTTACAAAGGCAAAGGAACATGAATACTCCCAAACCGCAGATAATTGACGAAAGCGGCGACAAGTACAAATATGGTTTTGTAACCGACATTGAGGCGGAAACGGTTCCCAAAGGGCTCAATGCCGAAATTATCCGCCTGATCTCGCAAAAAAAAGGCGAACCCGGCTGGCTGCTGGAATGGCGGCTGAAGGCTTTTGAGTTTTGGCAGACAATGAGCGAACCGACTTGGGCCAAGCTTGCCTATGACAAGATAGATTATCAGGATTTGTTTTACTATGCCGCCCCCAAACAAAAGGCCGATGCTCCCCAAAGTCTGGACGAGGTTGATCCGGAGCTTTTGGATACCTATAAAAAGCTCGGAATCCCGCTCAAAGAGCAAGAAGTTTTGGCCGGGGTCGTTGCGGTGGACGCCGTTTTTGACAGCGTTTCGGTCGCCACGACCTACCGGGCGCGGCTGGCCGAACAGGGGATTATTTTCTGTTCGATTTCCGAGGCTGTCAAAGAACATCCGGAGCTGGTCAAAAAATACCTCGGCAGCGTTGTTCCCTATACCGACAATTTTTTTGCCTGCCTGAATTCGGCAGTTTTTACCGACGGTTCTTTTGTTTATATTCCCAAGGGCGTTCGCTGCCCGATGGAACTTTCCACCTATTTTCGCATCAACGCCAGAAACACCGGCCAATTTGAACGGACATTGATTATTGCCGACGATGAAAGCTATGTCAGCTATCTGGAGGGCTGTACGGCGCCACAGCGCGACGAAAACCAGCTGCATGCGGCGATTGTCGAAATTATCGTCAACAAAGATGCCGAAGTTAAATATTCTACAGTTCAGAACTGGTATCCGGGAGACAAGGACGGCAAAGGCGGAGTTTATAATTTTGTGACCAAGCGGGCGGCCTGCCGCGGAGATAACGCCAAAATTTCCTGGACACAGGTTGAAACCGGTTCGGCGGTTACCTGGAAATATCCGTCTTGCATTTTGCAGGGAAACAATTCGACTGGCGAATTTTATTCCGTTGCCCTGACCAACAATTACCAACAGGCCGACACCGGCACCAAGATGATTCACATCGGCAAGAACACCCGCTCCAAAATTATTTCCAAAGGGATTTCCGCCGGACGCTCCAATCAGACATACCGCGGTTTGGTCCGGGTTTCGCCCAATGCCGCCAATGCGCGCAATTATTCGCAATGCGACAGCCTGCTCATCGGTTCGACCTGCGGTTCGCACACAGTTCCCTATATTGAAAACCGCAACAAATCAGCCCGGATTGAGCATGAGGCGACCACCTCCAAAATCAGCGACGATCAGCTTTTTTACTGCATGCAAAGGGGAATCGGGCAGGAAGAGGCCGTCAGCCTGATAGTCAACGGTTTTTGCAAGGAAGTTATGCAGCAGCTGCCGATGGAATTTGCCATTGAAGCGGCCAAACTCATCAACATCAGCCTGGAAGGTTCGGTCGGTTGATATTCATAAGGAAGGAAAAAGATGAAAGACAATCATATTTGTAAGGAAGCTCTTGAAACCTGGGGCGGCACGGCCCAAATGCTGGTGGCGGTGGAGGAAATGTCAGAACTGCAAAAGGAAATCCTGAAAAACGTCAACCGCAAAAAGGACAACCGGACCCAGATTATTGAAGAGACCGCAGATGTTCTGATTATGTTAGAACAGCTTCAACTTTATTACGGCATTAAGCAGGAGGTTGAAAATTATATGGAAGGAAAACTGCAGATAATTGCCGGGCGGTTGACCGACTGGAAAAAAGCCCAATAGAACGAAAAAGCCGGGAAACGTTCCCGGCTTTTGGTTACTGCAGTTCAAAAAAGCTTTTGTCAACGCCGCACAAGGGGCAAACCCAGTCGTCGGGAAGCTCTTCAAACGGAACGTCTCCGTCATATACATACCCGCAAACGGTGCAGACCCATTTTTTGCCTTCATCGTTTTTCTTTTCTTCAGTCATTTGATCACCTTTCTCTTTTTGTTGTTGAAGTGCCTGTAATACATCATTTTTGAAATAGGCGCGATAATCATTATAGGTCAGAGGAATGCTGTCTTCATTATTACGGCAATCCGTAACCTCGGCCAGAAACATCGTATTACTTTCGTATACAATCTTTTGGATTACCTTACATTTAATCTCCGCCAGATTATTTTGCAAGTAGGGAAGTCCGTCATGAACATAATATTCGACATTTTCCCATTTATTAACATTGCGGCTGGACTGGAAACCGAAATTGGAAATAACCAAAGGATTGACATTTTTTCCCAACACCGACAACGAAAACTCATTTGAGGCTTCAATGCAGTGTTTGGTATAACTGTTGTTGGTACAGGACAAAGCCAGTACAAACGGACGATTAGCCACCTGCATTACGGCATCGACGACGCTTCCGACCAACCGCCCGCCGGCATCTGCCGCCCCCAGAACGTATAATCCGTGGGTCAGCTTAAACAGCGCGTTTTCATCCATCATTCCTGTTCTCCCTCTAATAATGCGGCGGCGGAGTTTCTTCGCTCAGCGGCTTGATATCGCCATTTTCGAGACGGTCAAGCAACAGTTGATTCTGCTTTTGCAAAACGTCAAGCATCTTTCCCTGGGAAATGATAACCTGGTTGAGGTCATCGGTTATCCGTTCCTGATTAGCCAGGGCGATTTCAATATTCATGAGGCGTTCTTCAATTTCCCGATTATCCATCATGCGCTCCCGTTGTTTTTTGTAATTAGATTAATATATTTATTTCAGATTACAACAAAAGATTTGGCGAATAATGAAAATAATTGTTAATGATAAAATGCAGCAAGGCTACAGTTACGAACTTTCGGAGCCGGAAGGAAAAAATTTTGCTCCGGACTTCCGTCCGGAACTGTCGCCGCAACAAATTTTGGAATATGGCGCCTTTGAGGGAAAGTACATTACGGACTGCCGGAAAGAATTTCCGGCCGACTGGTTTGAGAATGCCAGGCTTTCTCCGGCTCGTGCCGATGCCGAAAAAAATTGCTTCGGCGTAAAATCCCGCCTGTCTTTGCAGGAATGGCAACGGCGCGGCTGGATTATCGAACCGGATCCGCGCGGGTGGTTTCAATGGTATTGCCGGTATTATTACGGGCGGAGGCTGCCGGAAATCGACAACCGGCAGATTCGCAGGTGGAAGGCTTTTAACCGCCACCGCGCCCAAATTGAATACAACTGTTTGTACGGAGACTTGGCCTGTCGTCCCAGACAACGGCAAGCCTTGTTGCAATGGGCTTATAATCCGTTTATTTGAGAGGTAGGCATGGAATGGAAAACAAAACATAAAATTGCGGCCGGCGTTATATTGGCCTTAATTATCGCTGCCTTGATTTTATTTAATTAAACCATATTTACAAAGGGGAAAGCGCATGCAAAAGCAATTAAGATGGTGGCATTGGACAATCATTTGCGTTTTGGTTTTTGCCGTCATAATTTCACTGTTTTTCTGAAGATTTGGCAATTTTTATAAAATTAACACTTGACAAGCCGCGAATAAGAGCGTATGTATACGCTGTCTTCAAGATAAAAGTTGTTATTTTATCGCGGGGTGGAGCAGCCCGGTAGCTCGTCAGGCTCATAACCTGAAGGTCGTAGGTTCAAATCCTGCCCCCGCAACCAACAGAAATAAAGGCTTTGAGGAAAATCTTGAAGCCTTTTGTTTTTACAATTGTCTCTTTTTGTGCCACTCCTGTGCCACTTTTTTATATTAAAATAAATGTTGAAAAATGACCGATAGATTGGTTTTAAATTTGGTTATAACGTATTTGCTTCTTAATAGTTCCTTGATTTTTCATATTTAAATATATAATATTGCTTTTCATTATTGCCAGGAAACTAAAAATCCTAAAAATTCTAAAAATTAGGAAGGATAACACATATGTTTCAACATAATAAAGAGCTTCGGAAGATGTTTAATGAAATCGTGAAATGTTTTTCCTTTGAAAAATATTATACTCGAAAATTGGATAATAAGGAATTTGCAGCGCAGTTGCTATTTCGCCTCTCTATCTATAAATTCTTTACAAGAAAATCGGTAAATCTCTATAGCGAAATTTCTGATGTTGATTTCAAAAAGTTGTTGAGCAATTTTTTAATTGAACATCCAATTGAACGCGAAAGTAAAAGATTAGAAGTAATGAGAACTTTTTTGAAGGATAATTTTGCTAAATATAAAGATTTGAATTTTTCGAATATTTCGGATTTTTCATATAATTCTGATGATGAAGCTACTGCTCCGGATGATGATGTTATTCCAGACGATGAGGCTACTGTGTTAAAATCAATAGAAACCATACTTAATGTTTATAGTAGCCCATTGAAATCATCTGCTGTTTTTGAAATAAAAGCCCCAGAAGAAGTACCTTTGATAGATGAAGATATCTTAATACTAGGTATAAGCTGGCATCGTCCGCTTGGACAGATAACAAAAGAAATACAAAAAATTATCGAAAGTAAACGTTTTACCAAGAAGAATCTATTTAAGAATAATGGAGAAATATCGGATGCGGATATAAAAAGATTAAGAGAAAGTCATATTTTGCAACTTTTTGATTTATGGCTTTTACAGCAAGCTTATAACCAACATCTGACAGACGAAAACATTGCAAATTTATTCTTTGGAGAAAAGAGCGAATCGGAAACGAGTAAAAATGCTGAAAATATACGAAAGACTGGTTGGAAAAACTTTAATAGCATGGTTGAAAGCGGTTCTGACTATCAATTATTGAGATATGTGCATAGGCAGAGTAAGGATTAGAAAACAAAGGGGCGGAAAGAAAATGCCCCTTTTTCTTTTCCGAATAAAATAAGCAGAAACAATTAGTTACATGTTGACTGCGACATATTGAAAGATTAAAAACAGAATCGAACAAATTGTCAACTTTTAACTTATGAGAGGCAAAAGATGCATGATATTATTCAAAGAATAAAAGAAAAATGCAAAAGTCCCTTTATTGCTCGCGACAGATTGGCGGAAGTAACCGGTGGTGTGATTAATCCCCGGACAATGAGAAACCGCGATTGCCAAGGAACAGGTATTCGGGGACGGTTTAAAATTGGGCGCAAAGTCGCCTATCCAGTTGAAGAAGTAATCAACTGGCTAATCGAAAACTCAACAGAAATTCAGGGAGATCAAAATGACAGAACTTGCTAACCAAAAAGAAGACGCCTTTAGTGCTGCAACACATGAAGACGCCTTATCTAATCTAAACGTTGATAATGATAATACCAAAAAAATTAAAAATCAAGAGAAACGCTCAATAAATGAGATGAGCCTTTCAGAGGCAGCATTGTATTATGCTCGTCTTGGATATAAGGTGTTTCCGTTGTGGCCTCGTGATAAGCGACCTTTAGGAGTACTAATCCGCCATGGATGTAAGGATGCTTCTGCTGACATTGACACTATAAAAAAATGGTGGGAAGCATATCCGGAGGCCAATATTGGTTTCGTAACCGGAAAAGCAAACCATTGTATTGTCATCGATATTGATGGCCCAACGGGAAAAGAAGAACTGCTAAAAATCAAAAAGGGGCGAAACTTTCCTAAAACTATTATTGCCAAATCAGGCAGAGAGGGTGGAGGACATCTATATTTTCAATATCCCAAAGGAGTGGAAACGGTAAAAAATAGGGCTGCTGTATTGCCTAACGTTGATATTCGGGCTGATGGCGGATATATTGTCGTGCCGCCATCTGTTCATCCTAACGGTAATAAATATAGTTGGAAACGTGATTTTTGTCAGCAAGATATGGCATGTATACCAGAGTGGCTTCTTCAAGAACTTATCCAAGAAAGCCAAAAGAAAAATGTTTCTGAAAAAGCTTTTGAGATAAAAACGCATCCTTATTTCTCAAGAGAGTTCAGTAATACTTTGAACAAAATAAAAAATTGCCCGGAAGGAAAGCGGAACGATACCCTCTATCGGGGGGCTTTTAAATTGGCGCAAATGTGCCATAGTGGATATCTTCAGGAAAATGTTGTAAAAGAGCAATTGGCAACAGCGGCGCAAATCTGCGGGCTTCCGGATGATGAAACGAAAAAAACGGTTGATTCTGCTTTTAAGGAAGCCTTATCCAATCCGGGCAATTATTCCTTTTTGAAGAATGGCGATGATGAATTTTCTAAAATTTATGATGAAAGTGAGATTGAGTGGGAACCTCCACTATTAACAACCTCTATTTTAACTCCTGAGATTGAGGAAGACACCATACCTAGCAAGCTTCAGCCTGTCGTGTCTAATATTTGCCAGCATCTTGAAGTTTCATGCGGCATGGTCTATTTGACAGCACTAGGTATTTTGGCCGCTGCAGTACAAGGAAAATTTGAAGTCCGGTTGACAGATACTTTTTCAGTTCCCTGCAATTTATATTTTTTGGCATTTTCTGCTCCGGGGACAAGAAAAAGCCCGGTGCTCTCTATATTAAGTCGGCCAATATATGAGTGGGAAAAATCTCAAAAAGACATTTGGTTGCCTAAAATTCGCAAACAAGAACTTGAGGCTTCTTTAATTCAAGAAAAATTAGCGGATTTAAGAAAACAAGCCAAACAAGCTCAGCATCCAGATGCAATCATTGATGAAATGATGACATTGGAAGCCAGTATTCAAAAAATTGATGTTGTGCCTAAAATTATCTTAAATGACACAACACCTGAGTCTTTATTGGCATTCTTAAATGACCATAATGGTCAATGTGCGATTATTTCCGATGAAGGGTCTATTTTTGATGTCCTTGGCGGTCTTTACACAAACAACATTGCCAACATTGATGTTTTGCTTAAAGGATGGGATAAGGGCAATATATCAATGAAACGCCGTGAATGCGAAATAAATATTGAACCGTTATTGACTTTCTGCGTTCTTGCCCAACCAGCGGTTTTAAATAAGATATCAGCCAAGAAATCTTTTTCAGGTTTTGGCCTATTGGAACGTTTTTTGATGTGGTATCCTCAAAGCAATATTGGTTACAGAACACATAACGGAGCTTCCATACAAAAAGATATTATTGATGAATATAATAAATTTATTAAAGGCTTTCTTGACATTCCAATGAGTGAAACTCCTCGGGTATTGTCTTTGTCTTCGGATGGTTATGAATCGATTGTAAAATCTGTTCAGCATTTAGAGCGGCATTTAGCTGTCGATGGGAAGTATCACAAAATAGCAACGTGGTCATGTAAAATGTCCGCACAACTTGGACGGCTGTCAGGGTTGCTTCATTTAGCGGAAGGGCAAACAGAGGAAATAATCTCGAATAATACTGTCAGAAAAGCTATTGTATTGTATAAGCTTTTATTGAAACATGCCTTGAAAGCGTATAATGAAGCAAGATTTGATGAAGATGATAAAATCATGGAAGAAATCATTGAATGGGTTTTATTGCAGAAACAGGGATGTTTTTTCAAAAAAGATTTGACCTATGCTTTTAAGGATAAAGTCAAAGTTGATAAAATTGATAAAATGTTACGAAATTTAATTTCACGGAATATTATCAGTCGTCCGATAGCTATGGGACATAAGACGCTTAAATACCTTGTACATCCAGATTTGCTTAAAAAGGATGAAGAAGACAAATAAAAATTTAGAATATTTAGGTTATTTAGACGAGTCCGTACTTGTATATCTGGTGCGGACTTTTCATTTTCTAATAAAAATAATTTACAATATAGTACAAACCCTCAAACCAACTCCACTACTCGTTTGTGTGCGTTTGTATTATATTCAATATATCGTTGTGTTGTTGCCAATGAAGTATGTCCGGCAAGTAATCTTACGTCATTAATGCTGCCACCAACAAGGCTGATGTTTTTTGCCGCATTCGTTATAAACGTTCTTCTGCCGCTATGTGAGGAACAGCCTTCTATACCGACTGATTTGTAGAGGGCATAAAACCAATTTACAATTGCCTGTGAGCTGGTTTTATACCCCCTTTCACTATCTATAATATGTCGTTCCAGAGAAAAGTTTATATCTTTTGACTTTTGCTGTAACAGCATTTCTAAAAAATTTTTTAATTGTTTCTGTAATGGAATAATACGTCCAGAATATTTGCCTTTTGAGGCTTTATTTGTCAAATTTATTTCCGTTCCTATTTTCCCCTCAGCATTGCAAACCATCGACCAAGTTATCTCAGCTATTTCTTTTGCTCGTAACCCAGCTTTGAAGCTGAGCAAGAGCATAACCTTATTTCTTAAAGGATATCTGGAATTGTCAAGATACGTTAAGAGCAGTTCCTGCTGTTTATTCGTTAATATTTTAGCTTGTTTTCCAATACTCATTTTTTCCTTTAACCCATTAGACTATCTATTTTTTAATATAAAATATAATGACTAAAAAATAAAAGTCCAGGCTGAAAGCCTGAAAACCATTGAAAAATAAAGACTCATTATAAAATTTATATTAGATAATGAGTTGCTTCAACACCTTATTGTACTTAATCATATTGCACACAAACGAGTAGTGGAGTTAGTTTGAGGGTTTGTGATGTTTCAGGGCGTTGTTTCCGCCCTGAAATATACGAAACATCAAAATGATTCCGGCTATCTCGTTTATTAAGTTTTGACATTTGATGTAATATTGATAATATGAAGTTGGCTCAAATTGAGCTGGGACGTTGCAATCCCTCATAAAGCGGTCTGAATTAGAGAAGGCAGACCGACACCAAAAACACTTCTCCTAGTCTTGTGACTGGGAGATGATGTTATGTTCAAGCATTTTGCTAAAAGCATCATGCTGTCTTTATGCAGTTGCAAACTCCCAGTCGCCACATCTTGGCGACTTTTTTATACCGTCAACGTCAGATTCTGACGCAGTATGAATTTATGGTAACATAACATTAACTACAGGAGAAAAGAAATGGCACTTAACGGAATTGAAGAATTTGTCGGCGAGTATTTAAAAATAATGGAGGGTTGTGACTTTGTCAAATATAATGAAAAATTTACCGTAGCGACAGAAGACGGACATAAGCAAAAAGGAATGTCAGAAGCCGATGTCATCGGAATTAATTTGAAAGACAGAACAGTTTTTGTGTGTGAAGTTTCCGCACAGATGGAAGGAATTTACGATACGTATCCGGCAAAACTTGATTGTGGAAATCCGAATAATAAATTCGCCAAAAATCAACGCTATATTGAAGAACAATTTAAAGATTTTGAATCTAAAACCGTTAAATATATGTTTTGGTGTCCAATATTAAAAGAAAAACAGAAAGAAAAATTTACACTACCTAATGATGATAAATTAAAGGTCGAATTGATTGCTGGACATGATTTTTTAAAGAAAATAGATGAACTAAAAGAATATTTAGCAACAAGTAAAAAAGATTACGCTTCACCAGTTATTCGTTTTCTACAGATTTTGGCGCACTTAGAAAAAAATAGAGGCAAATAAAACAATACGTTAATTCCAATTTTTAAGAGAGAATCTAAATTAAATGTTTATTTAGATGATTTTAAACTTTTAATGATAAAAGTAAAACTCTCGAAAAAATAAGGGAATACGGCTTATGAATTACGGCAAGATGTTAGACTTGTTTGATCTGGCAATGAAAATGCAGGAAAGTTCGGACGGAATTTCACTTACCGATATTTGCCGTGATTTTAATGTTTCCCGCCGCACCGCAGAAAGAATGCGGGATGCTTTATTTATCTATTTTCCTCAAATGGAAGAAGTTCCGACAGGAGAAAAAATCAAGCGTTGGCGTATTCCTCAGCGGATATTAAATTCTTTAATCGCTTTTTCTCCAGAAGAAATTTCTGCCTTGCAAACAGCAATAAGCTATCTTAAGCAGAATAGTCTGGATGATAAAGCGGCTTTATTAGGAAAAGTTGAGCTTAAATTAAAAAACTTGATGAAGCCGGAACAAAAGCGCAGAATTGAAGTTGATGCCGAAGAATTAATAAAAGCGGAAGGATTGGTTTTACGTCCCGGTCCCAAAATAAGAGTAGATACTCAAATTATAGATAAAATTCGTCAAGCAATTTTAAGCTGTCATCAGGTTAAATTGAAATATAAGAGCAAGATGGACGGCAGAATTTTTGACTACAAATTGATTCCATACGGTTTTTTATATGGACAAAGAGCTCATTATTTGGTGGCTAAGCATAGTGATGGTTGGGATTCTGGAAAAGCGCATAATTTTTCTTTATCACATATTTTGGAAGCAGATATTTTACCTGAAACTTTTATTACTGATGATTTTAATCTTGAAGCATATGCGCAAGAATCTTTTGGTGCCTGGCATGAAGAACCGTTTGATGTAGAATGGCTTTTTAGCCCGAAAGTTGCAGAGGAAGCTAAAAATTTTGTTTTTCATCCGACACAAACATTGATAGAAAATTCTGATGGTAGTTTGACGGTCAAATTCCGAGCCGGAGGAAAATTAGAAATGGATTGGTTCCTTTACACTTGGGGTGATGATGTCAAAGTTGTAAAACCTGAAACAAAATAGCATAGTACTTTATAGTTTTATATATATGACATATTTTGTCGCATGCAAATATTATTATGATTATATAAGACTATAAAAAAATGAGGTTGTAATGAAAATATCAATCAAAAGAGGGGCAAAAGAAATTGGTGGTTCTGCCGTAGAGATAACTGCTGACAGTGGGCAAAGAATCGTAATTGATTTGGGGCTGCCTTTAGATGTGGAACAAAACACACCTGAATTATTGCCCCAAATAAAAGGGCTGCAACATAAAACCGATGATTTAGCGGCTCTGCTTATTTCTCACGCTCATCAAGACCATTACGGGCTTGGAAAATATATTGACAAATCCATTCCCGTTTATTTAAGCAAAGAAGCTGCCTGTATGATGAAAATTGCTAAAGAGCATCATCTTCCGGAAGCTTTTGAATTTGAAAATTCTACTTACTTTGAAAATGAGAAAAAATTTATAATCGGGGATTTTACTATTACGCCTTATTTGTGTGACCATTCGGCATACGGTGCTTATGGCTTTTTAGTGGAAGCTGACACACAAAAAATTTTTTACAGTGGTGATTTTCGGGCACATGGACGCAAAAGGAAATTATTTTATAAATTTTTGAAAAACAAACCAGAAAATATTGATGTTTTACTGATTGAAGGCTCTTGTCTGGGGAGGGAAAATTCCGGACATTATGAATATGAAGAAGATTTAGAAGATAAGTTCTGTAATCTTTGGAAAGACAGTAACGGTTTAGCTTTGGTACAAGCCTCGGCTCAAAATATAGACCGCATCGTTACCATATACCGTGCGGCCAAAAAGAACAGAAGGCATCTTGTCTTATCCGGTTATGCCGGACATATTATGCAAGGGACAGGGAATCCGCATTTGCCTAATTTTACTTGGAAAGATGTTCATAAATTTTCATCCACACCGAAATGCAGACATGAAATCGGTATTGATGGACTCATGCAAAACTCACAAAAATATGTGGTGTTATTAGATTCAAAAATCAGTCAACAACTCAAAAAAGCTGATGTCATTAACGCTGACACAACTTATGTTTATTCGATGTGGAGCGGATATAAAGAAAAATATCAGGACTGGTTTGATTATTTGGCAGGTAATAAGGTGCAAATGGCGGATATTCATACTTCTGGACACGCAGATATTCCGACCTTAACAAAGATGGTTGTCGGTCTTTGTCCTAAAGTGATTATCCCCATTCACACTTTTTATCCGCAAGAGTTTAAGCAGATGTTTGATAATGTCATCTGCTTAAATGACGGTGATGTTTTTGATGTGTTAATCAAATAAATCAGTTTTAATCGACTTTATGTTTTTATTATCGGTTTCAAAAGTAAGATATTTGAACCGCAGCATATCCTGACCGAGAGAAACATAAGCCGGTTCTTTGATAATACCATATTTACCGACCGGAGCAGCGATACAAACATCAATAGTCAATTTATCCGGAATGTTTCCAGAGTAACCAAATATTTTATACCACTCCTGACCAGATTCTGAACGCAATAATTCGCGCAAAAAGACAGCATAACCAAGCCCCTGTCCCCTGATGATATGAGCCTGTTGTTCTGAATTGAGGGCATCTTTCTTCAACTCAATGACACACAAATTGGTGTTTGCGCCATGTTTTACACGAGCCAAAATATCAATTCCTCCGGCACGAGCTGTTTGAGACATTTTAATTGTTTTGCCCGAGCCGGATAACGTTGTTGTCATTTGAAAAGCAAATTGATTATATATCCTAACCGGTTGAATATTGCAAAGTTCTTTGTCTTTTGAACTTTTTTTAGCAAATTCTTCAATCAACATACTTTCATAAAGATGTTCGACATGACCTTTCTTTTCTACATTTCCGCTAAAATGCTTTCTGAATTTTGTTGCCTCTGGCGAATCCCATGCACAATTAAGAGAATCCGTCCAACCAAAATAATCTTTATTGTTCTTGTCCAGATTTTTATTACTCAATAAGGTTAAAACACTATTTTTTTCTTTCAGATAAGCGACACTTTGACCTTTGTAACGGAGATTAAAGCCTTTATTACTGATAATATCGCCGATACAGGTATAAAGGTTAAGATTAGGGGATTTGTGAAAGGCACTTTTAACTTTTGTTATTTCGTCTTCCTTAACGCTAATTTCTTGGGTATAACCGGCAAATCTTTCTTTCCACCCCTTATCTTTATCAAGCCATTGTTTAACTGTGTCGGCAATAGTTTGTAAGTCGTTAATTTCATTTAGGGATATTGTATTATCGGTCATAATGAATTTTCTCCACGTGTAGATAGATTAATAAATTTCAAAATATTTTGCGCGTCTTCTTGAAGTTGATTAATTTCCTCATCGGTGATTTCGGTCTTACCTTTTAATAGAATCTCTCTGCCTCGTGTATAATATTCATCACTATCATTAAATTTTTCGTTTTGCAATTTATATGCTTTAAGGTCTTTATCCTCCCCTAATTTCTGATCACTCTCATCCGGCAGAATTTGTGTAGCAATAATAGACAATTGGTCTTCTTTTCCATCAAAACCAATTATGCCTATGTGGTATTTTTGATCATTAATGTCACAAGTTATTGCAAATATATAGTAATAATCTTCCAGTTCACAAAAATCTGTATCAATCATCTTAAAATTTTTATTTTTTTCCAAGATTTTTAACCATATTTCTTGAAAAAGCTTATACCGGAAATGCCACATATCGTATAGAAAATGCTGAATAAACAAATTAGCTTTATAATATTGTTCTTTTTCTTCCAGCGATTTTCCTATAAAGCTTTCTTCTAACATCAAGTTAATCGCTTCGGTAGCTTCCTTACTTGAGCAATATTTTTGAACCGTTTCGGGAACTTGAATTACCATTTATTAAGACTCCTTATTCAATATTTTATACCATAATGATGTTCTATATCTTTTCATATCCAAATCTTCATCAATATTTTGTTTTATAATTATTTCTTCCCATTCTTTCAGCACATCCCGCCATAAGATATTTTGCCATTTATCAAACTTATGTGTCATACGTCTTCTGTTAAGCGTTTGAATATATTCATCAATATTTTTTTGTAGACAGATTTTGCTGATGACAACATATTCTATATTTGTAATTTTATTTTTTTTTGCTATTTTTTGACATTCTTCCTGATATACTTCCAAAAGATTGGTAAGTTGCGCATCAAATTTTATCTCTAAACAAAGCATTTCGTTATCCCAAATAAAGATATTATCTATTCTTTTGCGCTTTGCTTTTGGGTTTCTTACATCTTGAGTTTGTATTTCACAAGCACATTTGATTGTTTTATTAATAATTCTTTGCTTATGTAACGTTTCAAAAATTGCTTGCACAAAAGCTCGACATATTTTTTGATTTTGCTCTTCATTAAAAAATTGTGCCAAAGCTTTGGTAAATTGGGGTTCTGTTAATGAAACATGGCGATACAAAGGCTTTTCAAAATAAGCATGACCGGAGTGACAAACGCCCAAAACAGGATGTTGCTCTAAGATATCAAAATCAACTTTCTGAGCAGCATATTGATTCAACATTTCCACATGATTATCAATAAATTTTTGAACGGTATCTTTCCGGTAATAGAAAGATTTTACGCAATCAAAAGCATCTGCCGGTATCTGATAGTAGTTGCTATTGCCCCATGTGGAGATAATATTTTGAGTAACTTTAGGGGTAAGATTAGCACATTTTTCACAACCTACCATCATGTCTTCCCTTTTATAAAAAGCCAATTTTGCGTTGAATAGGAGCTTTGTTTTGCTGTTCTTGCTCCAGCATTCTTATCAGTTCTTCCTTGTTATTCATAAATCCTAAAATCTCAGCTTTCTGTTTGACAACAACAAAATCGCCGGGGGCTAAAGAATTTAGATGTGATAAGTCTATATCTGAATGATTAAAGAAATGCTTAAAGGCTAGGCTGGATTGCTCTGGTGTCATATAATCATAAGCCACCTTAAAGGTGAAACGCCGCAGACTGGCTTTGTCTAAGCTATCCATCAAATTTGTGGTGCAAATGAATGGATAGGGATAATTTTCCATTTGTGTCAGCATTTCATTTACCTGAGTAACTTCCCATGACCGGACAGCGTTGTTTCTGTTCTGTAAAAAGCTGTCGGCCTCATCAAAGATTAAAACCGCCTGATTTTCTTTACCTTCTTCAAAAGCCGCCGCAATATTTTGTTCGGTTCCACCCACCCACATAGACAACAAGTCTGAGCATTTTTTCTTAATAATCGGCATAGCCAATTCGTTGCCCAAATATTCACCAAACGCTGATTTTCCGGTTCCGGACGCACCATATAAACATAAGGAAAAATTGCGTTGAGGCAATTGCTTAATCCGTTCCGATAAAAGGGTTAAATCTGTATCGGTGTTTAATAATTTGGGGTTAAATTTTGTTGAGGCATTTCTTTTTGGCGCAATACACCGGCCATTATTATAGGCTTTTTCTAAGGCGTTAAGACTTTGTTTTACTTCTGCCAGGCCTCCATTGGCAAGTTGAGCCGTTCTGACTGCCGAGGTTATAAACGAGGGTGATAGTTTATATTGGACAGCAAATTCTTCAGCCGTTTTTTTATCAGACGGCAGGTTATGGGCCTTTAAGCTTTTTTGCCACATTTCTGTTCTGATTTTTAAATTGGGCTTGCTGAAATTGAGGGCATAAGTAAAACGCCTCAGATAGGCTTTATCAATATTTTCAATAGAATTAATTATCCAAATTGTCGGGGTCTGATTATTTTCAAGCAAGCGGTTAATGTAAAGTTTATTATCATCTTTTTTCTTAATGAAGCCAAAATATTCTTGCCCCAAAAAGTCATCTGCTTCATCAATTAGTAAACAAGCACAATTATCCTTAGAGAGAATTGAATAAGCGAGATTTAAATTTTCTTTGCGGTCACGGTCTTCAAATTTTTCACCTACCGCATACAATTCTGCTTTTATTTTTTCGGCCAAGATTTTAGCAAATTCGGTTTTTCCTGTTCCGGGTTCTCCGTAGAAAAGCAAATTTATCCCTTTTTCTTTATTTTTAACAGATTTTTGTAGAATTCTGGCGCAAAAGTCCTTTTCCTTTAAATATGAGAAGTCGTTCCATTGTAAATTTGCTTTGCAAGGATTTCCTAATATTATATTTTTTATATCTGTAACATTTTCAATGTGTTGCGAAAGAATTTTAAGCGTTAAATCTGAGGCACAAACATCTCCATAATCATTTTCGACTAAGCCGAGCCTGATTAAAGAAGCGTCTTTCTCCAGTAGTTTTTCAATTTTATGCTGTTTTGTAGCTAATAAAAACGATGCATTGTATTTTAATTTATTATTTCTTCCGCAAACGTCACGATTAAAATCTTCAAAATTATCATCTAATTTGATACGGGATAAAAGCCCATACAATTCTTGTTCACACTCCGATAGACCTAAAAGCTCGGATACGAATCGGATACGCTTTTCCATAATTGATAATGAGCTATTTTTTAAAGATTTTATTTTTTTCTCAAGTTCCTGAACAAACTCTTCTCCACGTTTATAGGCTTTGGCTTTTTGAGTACGAACAATATCCTTAAAATCTGTAAATCTCTTTGTTTCAGCTATGGGTGTCCAGGTGTAATCCACTATATTTTTTCCGTAGTCATCATGCCACTCGTAAATATCCTCTAAATGTTCTTTAAAAAAGCATCTGTTTTGTAAAGCATTGCTCAAATAATAAAGCATTTTATATTGTTCATATTTTTCCATTAAAGTTCCCCTTGTTGCTTTGATACTTTTTATTATAAAGCAGCACCACGTCATTTTTTGTCGCACTAGAATCATTCTGATGTTTATAATCAATATTCATCAGCCTGCATAATTGTTAAGACTCTATTGGTAACAGAAGCATTGCTTGGGTTAGGACTGTGGTATAAAAAATTAGTGTCATAATAATCTATTTTCCAAAAATAAACGTTATTTTGAAATTTAATACTTCCAAAATCATGCTCACCGTAAGGGTCATTTTCTTTAGTAAAGTTATTAAATTGTTTAATATGTTCAAATAATTCTTTTCTTGATTTGGCAGGCAACATTTGAACTTTTTGAGAGATTATTACGTGCCCGCCTAAAAAGCTTTTTCTGAAATTGTCATTAAGTTCTTTTATTATCTGTTTTATCATTATTCCCTCCAGAAATAAGTGAAGCCCCAATATAAATTGGGGCTTCTGTGATGTAACAACTGCCAGAGGAGAAAATTTGTAAGGTAAGCACTGGCATTTGTTTTTTTGACTATATAATACATTACCGACAAAATCTGACGGATATTTTATAAGATACTTTTGCGAATCTTAAAAGGATTTTTTTTAATATTTATAATATTTAGGATATTTAGCTGTAAATGATACATAAAATCAGTTTGCCTCAATCACTGATATGGCTTCTTGAAACTTATTGGGAGCTAAGTGCATATATCTCATCGTCATTTTTATGTCAGAATGCCCCATTAGTTCTTTTATTGTATAAACATCAACCCCACCCATAGCTAACCTGCTGGCAAATGTATGCCTTAAAGTATGGAATACAACTTTATTCCGTACGTCTGTAATGTTATCATTAAAACCCAGCTTTGCAACCACCCTGTCAAATTGGTTTGAAATTTCTTTTATTTTTTCTCCTTTTGTATTTGTGAAAACATAGGGAGATATAGAAGCCATATTTTTTCGCTGGATAAGCATTTCATATACTTTATTGGTCATATTGGCATATCTATTAATGATACCTTTAGGGTCTCTTATGGATAGGGTTTTGATTTTAAAATTAACATCCATCCATTCTAAAGAGAAAATCTCATTTGCTCTTAATCCTGTATCTAAAGAAAGTAAGCATATATCATGCAAAGGAGATCCTGTCATTAGTGAAAGGGTGTCTAAGAGTTCTTTTATTTCTTCTTTGCTTAAAAAGCGAATACGACGATTATCTTTTTTTATTCTTTTGACTTTAGAGGCTGGATTTGTATTTAGAAATTTCCCGGCATTTATACCGCTATTAAATACTTGCCGTATCACGTCTAAAATATGATTAACTGTAGCCGGGGCTAGGCATTTTTCTTCTCCATTTGCTCTTAAAGCAGGAGAAAATAGATAATCTTTTAGTCTCTCAATGTCTGCAGGAGTAATCTCGTATATTTTTAGAGTACCGATTTTAGGGAAAATATATTTTTTATATAAAGACTTTTCATTAATCTGGGTTTTCTGTATTTTTTTTGATAAGTAAATTGGCTCATAAATATTATTCCATAACTCAGAAAAAGTGATGTTTCTTTCTTTTTCTGCTGCTTCTTCGGCTTCTTTTGCTTTTCGCTCTAGATTTGCGAGTTCATATTTTTCTTTTAAACTTCTGTATCCTATACCATTTTTTATGTTTTGTTTTATAGCACAAACAGCTTCAAATGCTTTTAGTTCAGTATATCCTTCGCTTTCCCAACCAAAACCTTCGCTTTTGGTTTTTCCATCTAATTTATAGCGGATTATAAAGTAACGGTCTTTTCGAATTCCGTTTTTTCTTGTTGCGTGTTCCCGATAGCGAACACCTTTATATTTTGATGGAAAAAATTTTTCGCTCATTTTTGTGCCACTCCTGTGCCACTTTTTCATGATAAAAAAAGTGATTGTAGATTACATTTTGAAATATAATTTACAGTAAAAAATAAGCAAAATCAATATATTTATTCAGTTTTACTGATGTTTAATGATGGTAAGTTATTTATAAAATAATGCACTCATAACCTGAAGGTCGTAGGTTCAAATCCTGCCCCCGCAACCAGTGGTAAAGGCTTTTGCAAGAAATTGCAGAGCCTTTTGTTTTATCCGTCATTTTACTGTTTTATTTCAGGGCTATATTGGGGCTACAGCACTAAGAGAAAAATTTTGAATATATATCTTTTCCCATTCTTCTATAATGACTTGCTTTGTAACTATTAAATTAAAAACTATCGCTACCTCTAAGCTTTTGCCTATAGTATTCTAAATTTCCGGTTTTATTGTTTTCTATTAGTGATCTCATACAATGTATCATACCATTAGCAAATGTTACATTTAACAAATTGAGAGTATTTTTTTCTTACATCCCGTTTGTTATTTGATATGTTATCCCGTTTTTTTCATACAAATTTGTACCACTAAAAAAATTTTTTATTTGACCTCCTTTTATTTTGTATTAAACAAGAGGGCGTTTGTTCTTTTATTCCGAGGGAAAGAGATGCCCGCAAGACGTAATTCCAGCAATTTCATTTTTACATTTCTAGGCATGTTAACGGCTTTCGGCCCGTTTGTAACCGATATGTATCTGCCGGGGCTGCCGATTATGACAAAAGAGTTTGCCACCAGCGTTTCCATGGTGCAGATGGGGTTGACGTTTTCAATGCTGGGACTGGCTTTCGGGCAGTTGGTATTCGGCCCGCTCAGCGATAAAATCGGCCGCCGCCGGCCTCTGATTTTTTCGATGGGGTTTTTTATTTTTTCTACAACCGCCTGTATTTTCGCTCCTAATATCCAGATATTTGTTTTGTTGCGCTTCTTGCAAGGAATTGCCGCTTCCGGCGGAATTGTGATTGCCCGATCCATTGCAACCGATAAGTTTAAAAGCCGCAATCTGGCGAAAGCTTTGGCTATTGTCGGCGCCATCAACGGAATTGCCCCAATTGCCGCCCCGGTTGACGGCGGTTCGGTCTTAGGATTTATCGGCTGGCGCGGTATTTTTGTTATTTTGCTGATTATCGGGTGCATCTTATTGTTTTTCTGTTTTCAGTTCAAAGAAAGTTTGTCATTGCAGCGGCGCTCACGTGAGCCGTTGTCTCAAACATTGCTCTTGTTCAAAACCGTTATGCAAAACAAAAAATATTTATTCTACACTTTGGAGGTGTCTTTTGCTTTGGCAATTTTGTTTGCTTACATAGCCGCCTCTCCGTTTATCATTCAGAATCATTACGGGTACAGCCCCTTTGCCTTCAGCCTGTTTTTTGCAGCCAATGCCGTTGCTATCGGCCTCGGTTCCGGGGTTTCGGTCAAGTTTGTTTCCCAACAGCTTTGCCTGAAAGTCAGCTGCCTGGGCATGAGCCTGTGCAGTCTGGCTCTGTTAATCACCTTGAGTGCGGACGCTTCCATTGTCATTTTTGAAGGGCTGCTGTTTACACTATGTTTCATGATGGGACTTTCTTTTACGGTCGCCACAGCCCTGGCAATGGATTCCGCCCGTGCCAACGCCGGAACAGCGTCGGCGATTTTGGGCGCTTTGGGATTTTTGTTTGGCAGCATTGTTTCCCCTTTGGTTGGACTGGGCAATATTTTGTTGTCAACCGGAATATGTATGGTTGCCTGCGCCGCTGCGGCTTCATGGTTTGCCTATCGGGGCATAAAATCCGAAAGCGGGCAGCGTTGAAACATTTTTAAATCTCTTTTGATTTGCAAAATCCTTTCTTCCCCTTCAGACTGAATACCGACAGCATTTTATCGGGAGAAACAGAATGAAAAGCGGAAAGAATTTTACCCTGGGTGAATATGTTATTATCAAAAAACCGGATTTAGTGGAGGTGGGAGACAATGTTCGCATTTCTGACTTTTGCCGAATATCGTCAGCCTGCGAAATCGGTTCTGACTGTGAAATTGCTACCGGAACATATATTTCCGGCGGCAACGGCAAGTATAAATTCAAGATGGGCAGCTACTCCAGCCTGGCGGCCGGTGTCCGCATTTGGCTGAGCAGCAATGATTACGTAAATGAGCTGATTACCCACTCGGTACCCAATGTCAAAGAAATTCAGGGAAACGTGACCATGGAAAAATACACCGGCATCGGAACAAACTCGGTTATCATGCCTGACAATCACATTCCCGAAGGCGTCAGCATCGGCGCTCTCAGCTTTGTTCCTTCCAATTTTAAATTTGAGCCTTGGACTGTTTATGCGGGGAGGCCGATACGGGCAATAAAGAAGCGCAACCGGGAAAATGTCTTAAACACGCTGCGCAAATTGGGCCGAGCCGTTTAAATCCGGAAAGAGCCTCCTAACGGAGGCTCTTTTTTTATTTGGAATTATTCAGTTTGTCCAGCTTTCCGGGAATATCCAGAAGCGCTTTAGCCAAATCTATTGCAAAGTAATAGAACAAGAACAGCAAATAGCCGCTTAAAGGCAGCAACGCCATCATTGAAGCATTATACAGAACCCGGACGTCGCCATAGAACTGTTGGAAATTTACATAACTCGTAAAAATCATGGCAACAATCCGATAAGCGCCAAACAACATAGCAACGGCAAAAATCAGGGGAACCAGCTTCAGCATGGCTTTCATAAAAAACGACAAGATGCCGATAAATTCCTCACCGGCAGATACATTGCGCACGACTTCCACTTTCAGCACGGAGGGATTTAAAAGCAAGAGCATTACATATTCGGCGCAGATGAAGACAAATACCCCATACACGAAACTGCCAAAACTTCCTCTCTGTATGGCAATAACCGTTGCCGATGCCAAGACCAGCAAACCGACAACACCGGAAAAAACAGCGCTGACGGTGAAGAATGCCGGAGACGAAATACGAACCGGCGTTCCGTCAATCAGCAGCTTCAGACTGGGCAGCATCTTATAAGCGGCAAAATTCAAAAAGACCGCGGCCAACAAAACGCAAATTCCGGCCAGCAATGCCGGAACAAATCCGAATCCGGGAATTTTCAACGGCAGGCAAAGTGCAAATACAAAACCCATTACGCCGATAAAATAGATTCCATAGAGGCCAACGCTCCCGCAAAGCGCTTCACTTTTAAGAATACGGCCGCTCCATGACGCTTTTTTCAGATAATCCAGAAAACGGTCAATAATTTTGGCGGTAAAGCTATCGCTGATAGAAAGCTTTGCCGGGGAAGAATTTTTTTCATCTTTTTTCATAGTCAGACATCCTCATCATAAGTTTTACTAATACTATAGTTAATAGCAATCACGGAGATGTCAATATTTATATACGATAAACTTCCACTAGCTAACGCAAGTGGTATTAACTGTTCCGAACTACGTTCGCCCAGCCCAACAGCTACGCAAGCCTGACGGCTGGGCTGGAATGTCTACATCTACCTGCTAACGCAGGTAGTGTTACGTTCGAATCATAAAAAAGGGCAGCCAAAGCTGCCCTAATGCCAAAGGAGAAGCATTATTTGATATAATCATCCTCTTCTTCAACTTCAGAAGATGTCGAAACCGTTACCGTATTATCATAACCGGCAGAATAAGGTTCGCTGACATAGCTGACATCCTTAAAAGTTTTCGGCTGATATACGGTGGTGTATTTGGTTTTGCGATAAACGATTTCAACCGGTTCGCGGGTAACGCGGACTTTGGCCGGACACGGAGAATCGTTGTATTCATTATATTCGTCACAGACATTTTCCTGAATCTGACGGGTGCGATAAACCGGAGCTTCTTCGCGATAAGCGGCAACCGGAGCCGAATCGCGGTAGTAAATGCGGCGGACGCGACGCGGTGCGGCATAGCCGTCATCATAGACACGAACACGGCGGCGGACAACGCGAACATTTTCTACCGGCTGTTCAGCAACGATAACTTGGCGGGCCGGCTGAGTCTGGGTCGTTGTCTGCGTAACGGTTGTTGTTTCTGTCGCGGCTTCTTCCGCATCAGAAGAATTAAAGCAGGCACAGGCCGAAAGAACAACTGTGGCGGTTAAGATCAGTAATTTTTTCATATTTTTTCATCCTTGAGTTAATTGACGCTACTTTACGGTAAAAATAATTTTGCCAATTACAGCTATTTTTGTTTAATATAGCCAATAGTTTTTATTTTTCAAGCATTTTTTCAAAAATTCGGAAATTTTTATATAACCTTTATTATAACCTATAACACTACTCTCTTAATATTAAGTAAAAATTTCAATCTGGCAACAGGAAGACATCCTGTTTTTTCCAGACAGAAAAGCATGCATTATCAACTGATTGCCAACAGCAGAAAATATTTTTAAATTCTGCTTGCAAAATAAATTTTTCGTGATAATTTGTAGGCACTTTGTGACGGAATGTAGTTCAGCCTGGTAGAACGCTTCGTTCGGGACGAAGAGGTCGCTGGTTCGAGTCCAGTCATTCCGACCATAAATCAAAATAACGCCCTTGCGGCGTTTTTTTGATTTTAAAGGCTGCGAACACGGGAAGACACGAAGCAGCGACGCGCCGCCGATTATTCCCCGGATGACCTGACGGAAGGATTGGGAATAGCCATCGCCTATCACACTTTGGACCAGGCAATACTGTCGTCAAATCAAATCTGGCTGTACAACCTTTACAGCTTGGAAGACAACTCGTTTTTGGGCAGTTTTTACGGGATAAAGCAAAATGATTTATATTATGGCAGCATCGTCGGCAGAACCGAGAGCTTTTCCTGCCCTAAAAATGCATTTCGTTTTGAAGAAACTGACAAGCTGCCGGTTCCGCTGAAACACGACAAGGGAAGTTTGTATGTTTTGATGTGCCGCCATGACAGAAAGACGGACGGGCTGACGGCTTCTTATCTGAAGAGAACGGATCAGAATAACGGCAGCGAAACATTGCTGCATAAGTTTGACAACAAGATTTCTTTTGCAGAAGCTTCGATTACTGCCAGAGTATTATTTACAAAAAACCCAACAGGCATTCGTAATTTTGCGGATACCTGTTTTTTTATTTATCCCGAGCTCCCGTCAAATTATTAACAGGAAGAATCGCATTTTTTTCATTTTCGACAACGTTCATTTGCATCTCAACTCTTGCGAGAATAAATAGCATAAACTTGCGACAAAATGGTATCCCCCCCCTCCCCGAAAGATTAAATTTGCCGCAGAAATGCAAATATTTGGGTAAAAAAAAGAGATGAGTTTTTACTATATTTTTTTTACATTATATTCTAATAAAGTGATTTTTAATATTCGGCATCTTGAATCTAATTTTAGATGAGCGCTGTTCTTATATTAAACCGTAAATTGTTTTTGGTATAATTTTATTATAACCTAAGATTGCATTTTAAAATAACAATCTTAGGAGGACAAAATGAAATTATGCATAAACAGACAGCGGGCATTTGATCAGCTAAGTGACTGTAAAACTGGAGCTTTGTTTATGAAGATGGGGGCGAGAAAGATTGAAATCGCTTTAGAATTCGTCAAGTCTCAGCAATTCAAAGTTGAATATATTGTTTGGATTGCACCGGCCGCCTTTTTGACGACCAAAACCTATCGCAGCGAAATTCGCCGTTGGTCCAAGGGGTTGGAGAGAAAAATTTATTTTTTCTCGATTGAATCGATTTCCGGTTCAGATGTGAAGTATCTGGATTTGTATAACATGGTGGATCGATTCAGAACTTTTTGCGTCGTAGACGAAAGCATTACCATTAAGAACACGGAAGCCGGCAGAACGCAAAGGCTTCTGGAGCTGGCACACAGGTTTAAGTACCGTCTGATTTTGAGCGGAACGCCTTTAACGCAGGGACTGATTGATTTGTATTCGCAGATTAAATTTATGAATCCAGCGATCCTGAATATGACGGAATCCCAATTTGCCAATAATTTTTTGCACGTTTCATATGATCAGGACAAGACAAGGCGGAAATGGTCCTGTCCGGAAAAAGAACAGCATCTGATTAAACTGATGCGGCCGTATATTTATGAGTGCGATCTGGATTTTGACTGCCCGATTAAGCGTCATGATTACAATTTTAATCTGTCGGCCAAAGAAGCGGAATATTATCAAATGGAAAAAGAAGACTTTTTGCAAAGCAAAGAAAAGATAGCTTTTTTGGAAGTGGTACAGAAATTTCAGCATATTTACACCATTTCTTATCAAAAGACTTTGGCGATGATTCATCTGGTAAAAGACATTATCAAACGCGGCGAAAAAGTAATTATCTTTATCAAATTCGTTGATGAGATCCGTTTTCTCAAAGAGTGCCGGGTTTTGGACTTCAAATATGTCGAGATGACCGGAAACGTTAACAAAAACAAGATTGCCGATGCTTTTGCCAAAGATGTTCCGGTGATGTTCAGCACATACGGAGCCGGCGGGTTCGGCCTGCACCTGCCTTTTTGCAACAATATTATCTTTTTTTCGCAAACCTTTGATTACAAAGACAAAATCCAAAGTCTGGATTGCATTTACAAAAAAGGAAAAACCAATCAGGTGAATATTTATAATTTTTGGGTTCAGACCGGTTTGGAGAACCTAATCCGTACCAGTCTGGACCGCAAGGAAAACGTTCTCAGCAACGTTTGCAAATATATTACTAAGGAGGACTTACTAACTTTATGAAGCACTATCTGGATAAGAACGTTTATGAAGCAACGCAAGAACGTCTCAAATTCATTTTTGAAAACTTTGACAACATTTATGTTTCGTTTTCCGGCGGAAAAGACAGCGGATTGCTGCTTAATCTGGTTCTGGACTATAAGCGGAAGCATAATATCCGAAAAAAAATCGGCGTTTTTCATCAGGATTTTGAGGCGCAATACCAGATGACGACGGACTTTGTCTACCGGATGTTTGAAAATAACATCCGGGACATTGAACCGTTTTGGGTTTGTCTTCCGATGGGGTCGCGATGCGCCATAAGCAATTATCAGATCTACTGGTATCCGTGGGATCCGGACAAAAAAGACCTCTGGGTCAGGCCGATGCCGAACTTTCCGTATATTATCAACCTGAAGAACAATCCGTTTGATTTTTATAAATACAAAATGGTTCAGGAAGACCTGTACTTAGAATTCGGCGAATGGTATGCCCGCCAGAAAGAAGGGAAATCTATTTGCCTGCTCGGTATCCGTGCCGACGAATCCCTTAACCGTTACCGGGCTTATGCCAACATCCGCAAAGATATTCTCAAAGGCAAAAAGTGGACGACCAAAGTTAACGAAAATTTATACAACGCTTATCCGCTGTATGATTGGACCACCAAGGACGTTTGGATTGCCAACGGCAAATTCGGCTTTGATTATAACAAGATCTACGACCTTTTCTACAAAGCCGGCCTTTCCATTCATCAGATGCGGGTTGCCAGCCCGTATCATGAGAGCGCCAAAGAGGGACTGAATTTGTATCGGGTTCTGGAACCCAAAACCTGGTCAAAGGTTGTGGGCCGGGTTAACGGAGCCAATTTCGGTGCCATTTACGGGCGGACCAAAGCGTTAGGCGTTCGGGAAATTTCGTTACCCCCCGGGCATACCTGGCGCAGCTATGTTAAATTTTTACTGGCGACCCTGCCGGAGCCGATGCGACGAAACTATATTGAAAAGTTTACAACTTCAATCCGTTTCTGGTGGAAAAAAGGCGGCGTAGTCAATGAAGAAGCGCTCAGGGAACTGGAGGCCTGCAATTATCCGATCAAACACAACGGCCCCAGCGGTTATAACCCCAAAAAAGACCAAATCCGTTTTTTGGGGACGCCGGACAATACAGACGACATTAAATCAACGATCGACATTCCATCATGGAAAAGAATGGCCATCTGTATTTTGAAAAACGACCATTTATGCAAATATATGGGGTTTGCGCAAACGCACCGGCAATCTGTCCGGCAAAAAGAACTTATGGAAAAATATCGTAATCTGTAGGGAGAGAATGATGAGACCTTATGTCAGTCCGGTTTATAACGTTATGGCAATACCGGTTGAAAAAATCAAGGCCAACGACTATAACCCCAACCGGGTTGCTCCGCCGGAGATGAAACTTCTGGAACTTTCAATTTGGGAAGACGGTTATACTCAGCCGATTGTTTGTTATTATGATCATGAAAACGACGAATATATCGTCGTGGACGGATTCCACCGATACAGCGTCATGAAGACCAGTAAACGGATTTATACCCGGGAGCGCGGCATGTTGCCGGTTGTCGTTATCGACAAGGATTTAGGCGAACGAATGGCCTCGACAATCCGCCATAACCGGGCACGCGGCAGCCATAGTGTGGATCTGATGAGCAATATTGTCGCCGAATTGCTGGAGATGGGTAAAAGTGACGCCTGGATTTGCCGCAATATCGGCATGTCGGCCGACGAACTGCTGCGGCTGAAACAAATTACCGGCATTGCCGCCCTGTTTAAGGACGATGAATTCTCCAAGAGTTGGGAAGCCTGATTCCCGCTTCCCTCCCGGCCTCAGACAGGGAGGGATTTTTTGACAGGCAGGCATCAAAATAATATAACCGGCTGGAAAAACTGGAAAGAAATTACACAAATTGATGAAGCCCGTGCCCGATATGTTATCTCGGCAGAAAAATACAAAAAAGAACTTGCCCAACAGCATAGTGAGCGAGATCCGATAGAAGATGAATATGAGAGATATTCGTTTTTTCAGAGATTGGAAAAAAATAAAGTTCAATAGCCGCTTAAGATGACAATCCCCTTCTGTCTGCGGAGGGGGATTGTTTTTGCCTGATTTCTATGATATAATTTACTTAATGTCTAGAAAAAAGGCCATGCAATGTCTAAAAAGGATTTTGAAAAACATATGACCGGAAAGGTCACAAAAGCAATGCTGGCTTTGTCAATGATGTCGCATTTGTCTTATGCGCAGCCTCGCGAAAATACTCCAGATGCAGAAAAAGAAAAAACCGAAAACATAAAATCGGCTCGGTCTGAAAAAATCTCTTTGACGGAAAAAAGTTTTAACCTTGAACAACGAATTACAACAGAAGACGGCCGTCAGGATACAACTTATTTAATAAATGGCGAAGAAATATGGGGCTGTAAAGTTGAAGATGTCCGAAAGCTGAGCAAAGAATACAAGGAAAAACAAAAAGAAGCCTTTAAAGACAAAGAATTTTCTGCCAATTTTTATACATCAGATGTTCCTGTATTAGGGGGGTATTACAAAGATCAAGAAAAGAGTGTTAACATTGCGTTTTTTCAAATTCAAGAAGACGAAGAGGCAACTTTGGAATATCTGAAACAAAAATACGGTGAAAATGCCTCTGACGAAGAATTGCAGGAGGCCAGCAGGATGCTGCATAAAGCAGCGTTACAAAACTCTCTTGAGAGCCCGCAATTCTTTAATACTGCCGCACATGAATTTCAGCATAAAAATAATGACAAACACAATATATATGCTCCCGGGATGACGCCCGAACAATATGGGCAATTGAATCAATATGACGAGATTTCTGCCAACTTAGCCGGGGGCTTGGTGTTAAATAACATTTATGAAAACAAATTAGCCGCAGGAATACCACAAAGCGAAGCGCTAAAAACTTTTGACAATCATACAGGTTTAAATTTCAATTATTATAGAGATGCACTACAAAAGGGATTGAATCCGGATTCAGAAAAAGCGCGTCAGTTAATGCTAAAGGGAACCATTGATCAATGGAAAAAAGACAATCAGGAAGTATATGAGTCTCAAATTACCAACTTTATGATTGCTAAAAGCACCGGTAATGATGTCGGAAGTTTGGCTATCGGCGACAACAAAGAATTCAAGAAAAGAATTAATCTGATGTTTGACAATTTGGGCGAAAACGAAGTTCTGAAAAAAATGCATATTGCTCCCGGAAAATTTTCACAATATCTTCCAGAAGAAATTATAGAGCTCTCTCCGGAAATGAAAAAAGAAGCTAACGATATAACAAAACTCTACACCGGCTTGTCTTTAGAAGAAGGGCAAGAAATCAGCCGCCGCCTTCCGGGATCGCAAAAGAAAGATGCTATTAATCTGGTAAAAATTTTAAGCGGCAGAAAAAAAGCCCCCAAATCATTGGCACCAAAAAAATCTATGGATTTACCTCAAGCCTTGTTATCAAAAAAGCATGAACAAAGCAGATAAACATTCTATCCGAGAAGTTCCATGGCTTTTTTCTGAACTTCCGCAATCACTTCGGCGCTTTGGCGGAGTTTGGCATTCTCAATCTCGGGAAGCGGCGGCATAGTGGTTTGTTCAACGCCGTGGCGGCCAATAATCGATGGCAGCGACAGGCAAACATTTTTGATGCCGGCAACATCTCTATGGAAAGAACTGACGGTCAGAACCTTTTTTTCATCGAAAACAATCGCCTGGCAAATTGCAGCCAGAGAAGAGGCAATGCCATAACTGGTTGCCTTTTTGCCATGAAAAATCTTATAAGGCACCTGAACAACTTCCGTACTGACCGACCGTTTCCGGTCAGTATCAAGCGGCCGTCCGATTTGGGCGGCAAAATCTTCAACGCCCAGCGCCCCGACACGGGCGGTTGCCCAAGATATTAATGCCGAATCGCCATGTTCGCCCATAACATAGGCATGAACCGAGCGGGGCGAAATTCCTATCGCTTCGCTTAATATGGATTTAAAACGCGCCGTATCCAAAACCGTTCCGGAACCTATTACATGTGATGCAGGAAAACCGGAAAGCTGAAGTGCAACATAGGTCATAATATCAACGGGATTGGTAGTTACGATGATGATGGCATCCGGTGCATATTCGGCTATTTGCGGAATCATATCCTTAAACATTTTGGTATTGCCGCCGACAAGTTCCAAGCGCGACGCATTAAACAACGGCGCACCGTCGGCAGTAATAATTACAATACCAGCGCCATCCAAATCCCGATAATCACCGGCAATAACATTACAATCATGTTTAAAAACCGTAGAATGAATCAAGTCCAGAGCATCAGCCTCGGCCTTGGATGTATTGATATCAATCAAAACAATATCGCGTGCAATACCTTCACGGGCCAGAGTATAAGCCGTGGTACTGCCGACCTGCCCATCTCCGATTATGCCAATTTTCATCACATTTCTCCTCTAATTGCCGTTTCTTCCAATATAGTATATTTCAGACAAAAGAAAAGCAGGATTTTTAAAATCCTGCTTCATTTACCCATACATGGCATTGTATTATTTCATTTTAGAAAAATATTTTCTCCCATAAAAAGAAAGGGATCCTACAAATTAGGATCCCTAAAAAAACACATCATAAAAAAGGAAAAGAGGAAGAATTTAGAAGATCTGGCAGCGACCTACTCTCCCGTGTCTTAAGACAAAGTACCATGGGCGCAAAAGGGTTTAACGTCCGAGTTCGGAATGGGATCGGGTGGGACACCTTCGCTATAACCACCAGATCATCTAAACACTTCCGGCAAGAATTGAGTAAAATCGAGAAGAAGATTATTTATGCGTAAAAATCAAGCCAATCAGACTATTAGTATCAGTTAGCTAAACACATTACTGTGCTTACACACCTGACCTATCGACGTGGTGGTCTACCACGGTCTTAATGGGGATACCTAGTTTCAAGGTGGGTTTCCCGCTTAGATGCATTCAGCGGTTATCCCGTCCACACTTAGCTACCCAGCGTTGCTCTTGGCAGAACAACTGGTACACCAGAGGTATGTTCATCTCGGTCCTCTCGTACTAAAGACAAATCCTTTCAAGTATCCTACACCCACGGCAGATAGGGACCGAACTGTCTCACGACGTTCTAAACCCAGCTCGCGTACCACTTTAATCGGCGAACAGCCGAACCCTTGGGACCTTCTCCAGCCCCAGGATGTGATGAGCCGACATCGAGGTGCCAAACTCCGCCGTCGATGTGAACTCTTGGGCGGAATCAGCCTGTTATCCCCGGAGTACCTTTTATCCGTTGAGCGATGGCCCTTCCACTCGGAACCACCGGATCACTATGACCGACTTTCGTCTCTGCTCGAAATGTCTCTCTCGCAGTCAGGCTGGCTTTTGCCATTGCACTCGACGACTGATTTCCGACCAGTCTGAGCCAACCTTTGCGCGCCTCCGTTACTCTTTGGGAGGCGACCGCCCCAGTCAAACTACCCACCATGCAGGGTCCCTCTCCCGGTTTACGGGAGCAGGTTAGATATCAAATAACAAAAGGGTGGTATTTCAACGTCTGCTCCACTGAAACTGGCGTCTCAGCTTCATAGCATCCCACCTATCCTACACATTTGTCACCTAATACCACTGCAAAGCTATAGTAAAGGTTCACGGGGTCTTTCCGTCTAACCGCGGGTACTGAGCATCTTAACTCAGAATTCAATTTCGCTGAGTCTATGTTGGAGACAGCGGAGAAGTCGTTACGCCATTCGTGCAGGTCGGAACTTACCCGACAAGGAATTTCGCTACCTTAGGACCGTTATAGTTACGGCCGCCGTTTACTGGGGCTTCAGTTCGATGCTTGCACATCTCTCCTTAACCTTCCAGCACCGGGCAGGCGTCAGACCCTATACTTCATCTTTCAATTTAGCAGAGTCCTGTGTTTTTAGTAAACAGTCGCTACTCCCTAGTATGTGCCCCCCACCTTAGGTTGCCCTAAAATGGGGCTTGCTTATCCCGAAGTTACGCAAGTATTTTGCCTAGTTCCTTCAACATAGTTCTCTCAAGCGCTTTGGTATACTCTACCTGTCCACCTGTGTCGGTTTCGGGTACGGTCTATGTTAGGGCTATTTCCCGGGACTAATTCACTGCACGTTCAATCCAATAAGAACATACAATTTACTTAATCCGTCACTTCCTAACCGGTTCTGGAATATTAACCAGATTCCCATCGACTACGCATCTCTGCCTCGCCTTAGGGGCCGACTAACCCTGCGCAGATTAGCTTTACGCAGGAAACCTTGGACTTTCAGCGGGAGTGTCTCTCACACTCCTTTTCGCTACTCATGTCAGCATTCTCACTTCTGATACCTCCAGCCAACTTTACAGTTGACCTTCACAGGCCTACAGAACGCTCCGCTACCGATTATGATAAATCATAATCCCGTAACTTCGGTATATGGCTTTAGCCCCGTTACATCTTCGGCGCAAATCGTCTGTTAGATCAGTGAGCTATTACGCTTTCTTTAAAGGATGGCTGCTTCTAAGCCAACCTCCTGACTGTTTTGGACAATTCACTTCCTTTACCACTTAGCCATAATTTTGGGACCTTAGTTGACGGTCTGGGCTCTTTCCCTCTCGACAATAGACCTTAGCACCTACTGTCTGTCTGGCAAGTATTACTCTTGAGTATTCGGAGTTTGGTAGATTTTAGTAAGGATCGCTCCCCCTTAGATCTTCCAGTGCTCTACCCCTCAAGGTATTCGCCTGCCGCACTACCTAAATAGTTTTCGCGGAGAACCAGCTATTTCCGAGTTTGATTGGCCTTTCACCCCTAGCCACAAGTCATCCCCTTCTTTTTCAACAGAAGTGGGTTCGGTCCTCCAGTTGGTGTTACCCAACCTTCAACCTGCTCATGGCTAGATCACTCGGTTTCGGGTCTAATTCATGTAACTTATCGCTCTATTAAAACTCGCTTTCGCTACGCCTACACCTATCGGCTTAAGCTTGCTACATAAACTAACTCGCTGACCCATTATACAAAAGGTACGCCGTCAGAGCTTATTGCTCCTCCGACTGCTTGTAGGCATCCGGTTTCAGGGTCTATTTCACTCCCCTTATTGGGGTGCTTTTCACCTTTCCCTCACGGTACTTGTTCACTATCGGTCACTCAGTAGTACTTAGCCTTGGAGAGTGGTCTCCCCATTTTCAGACAGAATTTCTCGTGCTCCGCCCTACTCAAGAATATTAATGCTTTCTACTTATACAGGACTATCACCTTCTTAGGTCAGCTTTCCCACGCTGTTCTAATTCTTACATCAATATCCGTCGGCTGGTCCGATTTCGCTCGCCACTACTTTCGGAGTCTCGGTTGATTTCCTTTCCTGCAGGTACTTAGATGTTTCAGTTCCCTGCGTTCGCTTTGCAACAGTATGTATTCCTGTTGCAATACAGATTGCTCTGTGGGTTTCCCCATTCGGACATATACGGATCAATGCTTGTTCACAACTCCCCGTATCTTTTCGCAGTGTACTACGTCCTTCTTCGCCTCTGAGTGCCAAGGCATTCACCAAATGCCCTTACCTATCGCTTGATTTTTTACGCATAAATAATCTCCTTCCTGTCCAAATCTCTTCAGACACTCCAGGATCATCTATGCCTCAGCAAAATTACCCGTTTTTATAAATCATTTTATAAAAGGTGTAATTATACTTAGTTTTCTTACTCCTTAGATTTTACTCTAATTCGTTGCTTTTTCCTATTTACGATGTTCTTTATAACTATCTCTTCTTGGTGGAGGTAAGGAGGTTCGAACTCCTGACCCCCTGCTTGCAAAGCAGGTGCTCTCCCAGCTGAGCTATACCCCCGATTAAAGTTGGTGGGTCTGGGAAGACTTGAACTTCCGACCTCACGCTTATCAGGCGTGCGCTCTAACCACCTGAGCTACAAACCCATGCTTCATGACTTTGCCACCACATATAAAAAGATACGTAGACGGTAATACCGCTCTTTGTCTTTGAAAGGAGGTGATCCAGCCGCAGGTTCCCCTACGGCTACCTTGTTACGACTTCACC